>JAOUOA010000162.1 GCA_029880625.1 Spirochaetia bacterium | reverse complement strand
GCGACTGAAGAAGAGCTCAAGCAGGGAAAACTTTCCAACTTTCCTAATCTTGTTCATTACAATAAAGAATACCTGCAGAATTTCAACCGGGGTAAATATATCATCATTGGAAGAGAAATGGCCAGGTATTACGGCTGGCAGGTCGGCGACCGGCTTAGATTTTATGTGCCTCAGGGAGGGAATCTTTCGCGAAATATGAATATTATTTCTGAAGAATTTATTATCGCAGGTTTTTTCAGGACCGGATATTATGAATTTGATCTGAATTTAATTTTTCTTTCGCTTGATACAGCCCAGAGAATTCTTCATATGAAGGGGAATGTAACGGAAGTCATTGTACAGCTCAAAGACCTTTCAAATCTTGAAGTCATTCGTGACGATATTCGTGATACGCTTCCGGGAAATCCATATCAGTATTATATCAGCACGATTAAAGACGAACACGGAAACTTTCTTGCAGCGCTGCAGCTTGAAAAAACTCTTATGATTATGATCATGGGACTCTTAATCCTTGCAGGAGTTGCAGGGATCTGGGTTACGGTTCACCTCCTTGTAAAATCTAAAAATAAAAGCATCGGCATGCTGCGTTCCATGGGAATGCCCACACGCTCAATCGTGATTATCTTTACAGCCCATTCCATGCTCATCGGTCTTCTTTCCACTCTTGCCGGCGGTTCTTATGGAATTTTTATTTCGAACAGAATGGAGTCCATTATCCAGCTGATTGAAGACATGATTAACGGATTTTGCGGATGGTATTTTGGAATGTGCTCTCCTGTAAGCCTGATTCCTAAAGACATTTATTATTTTGATCATCTGCCGGTTTACGCTGATCTCGGAATGATATACAGCGTTGCATTTGCCACGATGATTTTAAGCGGACTGGCAGGATATTTCCCATCTAGAAAAGCGGCCATGATGGATCCTGTTGAAACCATCCGGAACGATTGACGGAATATCGATATGCTGATGATTGAAATTAAAAATTTAACAAAGGAATACCGCGGAGAAAGCGATACTGTCCAGGTGCTTTCCGGGCTGGATTTTGAAGTGCCGGCAGGCGAAATCGTATCTGTCGAAGGAGCAAGCGGTGAAGGGAAAAGCACTCTGCTGAACATACTGGGCACGATTGACAGCGTCACATCCGGAAAGATTTTGATCGGACAGGAAAACATTGTTACCATGTCTGACCGGGATAAAGAAAAGTTTCGTGCCAATACTTTAGGTTTTATCTTTCAGCACCATTATCTTCTGCCTGATTTTACCGTTCTGGAAAATGCAACCATGCCTCTTCTTATCCAGAGAAAGTCCATTCTTCAGGCCAGAAATGAAGCGGAAGAAATGCTTGAAAAAGTAGGACTCTCCCATCGTTTTGATCACTATCCATCGCAGATTTCAGGCGGTGAAATGGCAAGAGCCGGAGTTGCAAGAGCTCTTGTAGGCGGCAAAACTTTGATTCTTGCTGATGAACCTACAGGAAATCTTGATAGAAAAAACTCCGACAAACTGGCAGATCTTCTATGGAATCTTCAGGACGATCTAAAATTTACACTTTTGATTGTTACTCATGATCAGGATCTCGCTGCAAGAGTTCCTGATCGGTACAGACTGATGCAGGGCAAACTGAATAAAATCAGCTGAAATGTTATGAAATGCTTCCGCTGCGGCAGGGAAATTACCGTCCATATTACGCGAAGTGCTCATTCGGGCTACTGGTCTTTGGATTTTTGTGAGCACTGCAGCGCCGCCCAGGCTTCAGATTGCCATGATACATGCCGATGCGGCGTTTCCTTCAGTGCATTTCTTGAAACCGGCCTTCTAGGCTGCGAAAATTGTTATGATGTTTTCTCTGAAAGGCTGGATGCGCTTCTTGTACAGTACAGAGGGTGCGCAACAGCACAGCATGAGCAGGTTTTTGAGCCGAAATTCGGACGTATTGCTTCAGTAAGAACTGATGAACTGCGTGATCTTCTGCTAATAGATGATCCCCTTTTGGATGAAAAAGACTTTCTCTCCCCTGAAGCAATACATAAGATTGATAAAATCCAAAATCATACCGAGAAAAAAATACCCCGGCAGAAAGTACGGAGTTTGCGAATTCGTATGGCCAGAAATTTTTCAAAGATTCCGTATTTACAAAGAATGAATCATGCACAAAAACAGATTCTTTCATCTGTATTATTATCAGAAAAAAATGTTTTTTCACGCTGGCTGTTTTCAAAAGACGTACAAATCGAAAGGACAGTCTATACAGGAGACGAAGATCATTTAAGAGTTCAGTGGATTACATCTTACCCTGAAGATCATAAAAAATTATATGGTGTTCTTGATGATATTCTAACTGAAATTAATGAAATTGATCGGCTTTATAGCTGGCAGTTTCATAAAAAATACGGATATTTGACATCCTGCCCGGGAAATTCAGGCACAGGAATTCGAATTTCCTTTAAAGTTGATATTGGAAAATTAAAAGAAATCGGCAGCTGGAGCCTCTGGAAACGAAATTTAAAATCATCCGGTTTGGTCGTACGTGGAAGCAAAGGAGAGGGGAGCAAAGAAACAAGAATAGCAGAGATTTCCAGCATCAATTCCTGGAATTTTAATTTGCAGGAAGAATTTTTAAAAACCTCTGCCATGATTGAAAGGCTGAATCTTGCAGCTGAAAATTAAAGGAAATAATTGGCTGAACTGTTTGGTAGCTCTTTAATTCATCCAGGATTTGAATGAATTAAAAAAATTGAATTTATTTCTATAATATTAAACAAAAAACAAAAAAATAACTCTTTCAGGTTATAAAATTTCCAGAAACTTCATAATTTTTTAAAAAACTTTCAAAATCGAATAAAATTTCTTGATTAAAAAAGATTTGATTTTACAATTTTATTTAGATAAAATACGGGTAAAACAGTCTAATAAAAAGGTTAAAAGCCGGTTATAAAAATGAAATAAATCCGATAAATATTATAAATGCTGTTGTTCCGGGATAAAAATTCAGTGACATGACGGCTGATTTTAATTTTTATGTGACTTGAGCAGGATAAGGTTTAATTATGTTTGATTTTACAAAAAGAGCAAAAAGAGTTATCAATGAATATGCCCAGCAGGAGGCAAAACGTCTGGGACATGACATGATCGGTCCGGAGCATATCCTCCTCGGTCTTCTCCGTGAAGAAGATTCTGTTGCTATAAAAATTCTAAAAAATCTCAATATCGATCTCACAGAATTAAAAAAAGAAGTGGAGAGAAGAGCAAGGCAGGGGGGAACGACCATGCTGCTTGACATATCTCCCAACCCTGATAAATACCAAAAAATAATTGATTATTCAAAAGAAGAAGCAAGACGCCTGAAACATAATTATGTAGGCACCGAGCACATCCTCCTTGCTTTGCTACGGGACAACAACAATGTCGCCGGAGCATCGCTTTCCAATTTCAGCGTGAACTATTCCGTAATCAAAGGAGAAATCCTTCGAATCTTGGGAGTGGCTACTGCAGGAACACAGACAGGCGCCACACAGCGAACTTCTCAGCATGAAAAATCCAGGACTCCCACATTGGATGAATTTGCAAGAGATCTTACGGTCCTTGCCAGAGAAAAAAAACTGGAGCCTGTCATTGGCCGGGAAAATGAAATCCAGCGTTTAATTCAGGTTCTCTGCAGAAAAACTAAAAATAATCCTGTTTTGATCGGTGAGGCAGGTGTTGGGAAAACTGCCATCGTTGAAGGTCTTGCAGATCGAATTGTTAACCATATGGTTCCTGATATCCTGTTTGAAAAAAGAGTCATTTCCCTTGATCTTGCTTCCCTTGTTGCCGGAACAAAATATAGAGGTGAATTTGAAGACAGATTGAAAAAAATCATGAGAGAAATTCAAAACTCCAATAATGTTCTGGTTTTCATTGATGAGCTTCACACTCTGATCGGAGCAGGAGCTGCAGAAGGTGCGATCGATGCTGCGAATATGCTGAAACCTGCTCTTGCAAGAGGAGAAATGCAGTGTATTGGAGCCACCACCCTTACAGAATTCAGAAAACACATTGAAAAAGATGCTGCTCTTGAGAGACGTTTTCAGTCTATTCATGTAAAAGAGCCTGATCTGGATGATACAATCCTCATTTTAAAAGGTCTCAGGAAATCTTTTGAAACTCATCACAAGGTAAGCTATACAGATGAATCTCTGGAACTGGCTGTTCGACTTTCTGACCGATATATAAATGACCGATATATGCCTGATAAAGCAATTGATATTATTGATGAAGCAGGTTCACGAGCCCGACTTTCCAATTCAGCTCGTCCCCAGGAAATTGTAAATATTGAAGAAGAAATTAAATCACTGATTCAGAAAAAAGATGATATGGTTAAGTCGCAGGAATATGAAAAAGCGGCTCAGATCCGTGATGAAATCAATCTAAAAAAAGAACAGCTTGAAGAAAAAATTCATCAATGGCAGGAAAAGGTCGCTGATTATTCCATAGAAATTTCACCTGAAGATATTTATGCTGTCGTAAGCCTCTGGACTGGAATTCCTCTTGAAAAAATTGAAGAAGGAGAAGCAAGCAAACTCCTCCGCATGGAAGATGAAATTTCCAAAAGAATTGTTGGTCAGAAGGAAGCTGTTACACAGGTCTGCAGGGCTGTTCGAAGATCAAGAACAGGTTTTTCTGATTCCAAAAAACCATCCGGTTCTTTTATCTTCCTGGGACCGACCGGTGTGGGTAAAACAGAACTTGCAAGAACTCTTTCCCAGTTTCTGTTTGGAAAGGACAATGCACTGTTCCGTCTTGATATGTCGGAATATATGGAACCCCATTCGGTTTCCAAGCTTATTGGCTCTCCTCCTGGATATGTAGGGTATGACGATGCAGGCCAGCTCAGTGAATATGTTA
The DNA here is from genome assembly GCA_029880625.1 of Spirochaetia bacterium. Lineage (GTDB taxonomy): Bacteria > Spirochaetota > Leptospiria > Leptospirales > Leptonemataceae > JAOUOA01. Next base: position 1,749 of record JAOUOA010000162.1, on the reverse strand, counting down.
GAAGAAATCCTTATTCTGTCATATTGTTTGATGAAATAGAAAAGGCTCATCCTGATGTTTTTAATCTTCTTTTACAGATTCTTGAAGAAGGAACCCTAACAGATACTCATGGCAGAAAAGTTGATTTCAGAGATACGATTATTATTATGACATCCAATCTTGGAGCAAGAGAAATGCAGAAAGGCGGCAAAATGGGATTTGCTGAAGATATTGAACGCCGTCATGAAAACAGAAAAGATAAACTGATTGAAGAACTGAAACGTCACTTTAATCCAGAATTTCTGAATCGAATTGATGAAGTGATTACATTTCATACTCTGGATAAGGATCATATCCTGAAGATTGTTACCATACTTGTATCTCAGATGAATGAGCGTCTTTTTGATAAAAAGATCAAATTGAATCTTGATGATAAAGCGAATGAAAGAGTTGTTACGCTAGGTTATGATGAAAAATACGGAGCAAGACCCTTAAAAAGAACCCTTCAGCGGGAGCTGGAAGATTATATGGCCAACAGAATGCTTGAAGGAGCATATAATGATCCTACAGAAATTTTTGTTACTGTAAAAAAAGAAAAGGGCAGTGAAGAAGAAAAATTTTCATTCAAAGAAAAAAATTGGCCTGGTTATGAAAAAATCAGAGCAAAAAGAGTTGAAGAATTAAAGAAAAAAGAAGAAGCTGTCCTTAAAAATACTGTCAGAGATTCTGAAAGTCAGGATTCTTCTGATTCAGAAAAAAATGATCCTGAGCAGGTAAACCCAAAACCTGCCAATACAGGGCAGGTATGAATTTCAACAATGAATATGTTTTAATTGCAGCGCTGCTGATTTTTATAATATCTGTTTTTTTGACTTCCTATGCTGTTGTCAGATTAATCAGAAGAACCCGGTATATCAGCATATCCATTGATAAAATCCAGCCTTACTTTTCGTACGGTTCCCCCATGAAAACGGGAAGTGTCGAATGTTCATTTAAAATTGACACAAAAAAATCAAGCAGTTACCTTTCTGAAGTTGTTCCCATTAATTATTTTCTGGGAACCGATGAAGGATTTATCATTTTTGATATAGGGATTGATCTTCCTGTACTTTATACCTCAGGAGAAAAGGTAATTGGAGAAGAAGCAATTGAACATTTTCTTCTTCAGAATAAATCCATTCTCACGATTAAATTTATTTCAGGTAATTACACTCCCGGAGAATATCGAGGAAATCTTGCTTCTAAAAAGTCTTATTAAAAAAATACAATTGAGTTTTTACAACAATATTCAGTATCAGTTTAAACGCTAAATACAATCTTTACTCAGTTTCTCTTCCCTGCCAAAGGGGAGACATTTCTGAAAACATTTAAACGATGATTCTTCTCTTGAACCTGATAAAATGAATCATTTTAACCTTCTTTTTCACTTTCTTCTGTAAAAGAAATTGCATCATTTGACACATAATTCAAACAAGGAAATATGATGAGGAAAATCAATTTTATAAAAATATTTACAGTCATGGTGATTGCTTATTTTACTGTTCTGGCTCTGCAGGCTCAGAATTTTCCGGAAGGTTATGAAAAAGCATTAAACTATTTTCAGAAAAAAGAATTTGAGAACTCTCTTGAGGTAATTCGTGAATTCTTCAATCCTCAGACCAGATCCTATGAATTCAGAATGCTTGCCGCTTCCAATTATTCCAATCAGGGTAATTATGATCAGGCTCTCAAGCATCTAATCTCCTGCAGAAATGAACATCCTGGCCGTGT
>JAOUOA010000161.1 GCA_029880625.1 Spirochaetia bacterium | reverse complement strand
GGTTTTCCCAAAATATGGGAGTATACAGTCGGTAAAGTTGTTGCTCTTGACAAATTGATCAGCTGGCGTACAGAGCATGTAAAATTTACATTTGGAGCCGATACATTGAATCAATTGATTTCAAGAGCGTCTGATTTTGATGAAAAAGACTGGCCGAAAAATATTACCTGCGACACTCTGATCTTTATTTCTAAAAACGATGATACTTACAATCCGAATCTGGGCAGGGCTTTTACGGAAAAACTGACAAATGCAAAAAGCGTTGAAACAAAAATATTCTCTGCAGACGAAGGGGGAGGACTGCACTGCCAGTGTGGAGCATATTATCTTTCATTGGATTCTCTGTTCGAGTGGCTGAATCAAAGGAAGTTTTTGTATGATTAAAATTGAATCCATAACGAAGCTGCATGAAATTCTAAATCAGGCGAAGCCCCTGCATCCTCTTGTTTCCGTGATTGATTATGCGAAAGCAAAAAATGTAAAAAAGATTACCGGTACAAAGATTACGGCAAATTTTTATTCCATCAGCCTGAAAAAAGGAAGCATCTGTGAAATGAAGTACGGACGCCATTATTATGATTTTCAGGAAGGAAGCCTTGTTTTCGTTGCGCCGGAGCAGGCAATCACTGTCAGCGCCGGCACGGATAAAACCATATCAGCAAGCTGGGGGCTTTATTTTCATCCCGATCTTATTCGAAAATCGTCTCTTGAAAAAAAATGAAGGAGTATACTTTTTTTGAATACGAAAGCCATGAAGCGCTTCATATATCGGATCGGGAAAAAAAAATTATATCCGGCATCGTAAAAACCATACAGGATGAAATTTGCCGGAATATTGACATCTACAGTCAGGATCTGATCGTTTCCCATATTGAAATTCTGCTGAATTACTGCAAAAGATTTTACGGCCGGCAATTTATAACCAGGACTCAATCCGCTGGCGATGTCCTAACAAGATTTGAAACCTATCTGAAAAACTATTTTGATTCGGAAAAACCAAAAACTAAAGGCCTGCCGTCCGTAAAGGAATGTGCTTTTGAAATGGGTTACTCCGTAAATTACTTCAGCGATTTATTAAAAAAAGAAACCGGAAAAACTGCACAGGAACATATCCATTCCTGTATGATTGAACGGGCAAAAACAATTTAACTGAATTCGGATGATCCCGTCCAGAGCATTGTCTATTCTCTTGGTTTTGAATATCCCCAGCATTTTTCCAAGCTTTTCAAGCAGAAAACAGGAATGTCTCCAGGTGAGTACAGGAATTAGAACTGCTCGGGCAAGACGCATGATATTGAAAGATGATTCTTATTTCATTACAGTTCCCGGTAATATCATTTTGATCTTTCCGGAAATTTTATCATTTACCTGACGGGCGTGATCAGCAGAGAATGTCACAACTTCAATCCTGCATGATGTTTCACAAAAAAATAAGAATACTGCAAATCTTTCGCTCAAGCCCACTGAACCGAAAGGTTTTGAAAATTGCTCTTCCTTCCTCTCTCGGCATGGTAAGCCAGACAGCAGTTATGATAACGGATACTGCCATGGTTGGTTCTCTTGGCGTCGTTGAGCAGGCGGCAACAGGGCTTGGCGGAATGCTGGTATGGACACTGCTTTCCTTTTTACATGGCGCATCGATTGGAATTCAAATTTTATGTTCCAGGAAAATCGGAGAAAAGAAAGATTCAGAAGCAGGGCTGATTTTATCAACATCTCTGATATTTTTTATTTTATTCGGTATTGGATTGACAATATCCGGATATGCACTTTCGCCGTTTTTTATTGAAGCATTAACAGATAAAGATGAAATTCAAAGTCTTGCTGTTCCCTTTCTAAAGATTCGTTTTCTCGGGATTTCATTTTTTCTTTTGAATGCAGTTTTCATTGGTTTTTATGATGCTACAGGGAAAACCTATATTTCCATGACTGCTTCCGCAGGCACGGCGGCGATCAATATTTTCTTAAACTGGGTTTTTATATTCGGAAATCTTGGCATGGAGCCGTACGGAGTGAATGGAGCCGCAGCAGCTTCCAGTATGTCAGGGATGACAGGTTTTGTTATATTAATTATTTTCATCTTGAAAAAAGATTTTCGCAAATACTTTCAATTGAAACGAAAATTTCAATTGTCGATTCTTAAAAATGTGATCCGAACCGGACTTGCGCCTTCGCTTGAGGGTTTTTTAATGCATCTGTCTTTTTTGATTTTCTACAGATTGTCCGCACAGATCAGCACCATCTCCGTTGCGGCGACAAACATCATTGTAAGCATTATGAGTATTTCATTTATGCCGGGTTATGCTTTTGGAATTGCTGCGACAACTTTGATGGGGCAGGCTATGGGCGCAAAAAAGTATCGGCTTGCTGAAGCGTCGGTGTACCGGTCGCTTCAATATGCCATGCTTCTGATGGGAACGATGGGCATCATTTTTATAATTTTTCGATACCGGATGATTTCTTTTTTTACGAATGATTCCAGTGTAATCAATGAAGCAATAACAGCGCTGATTTTTGTGTCCCTCGCTCAAACCGGAGATGCCATGCAGATGGTCATGGGTTCCGCGCTTCGCGGAGCGGGTTTTGTTTATAGAGTTCTGTGGATCAATACAGTCATTTCTTTCGGCATAATGCTGCCATTTGCATATTTTATGGGAATTCAAATGGATATGGGAACTTCCGGTCTCTGGTCTTCCATTTTTTTATGGATTATGAGTCTGGGGCTGCTGTTTTTAATGATTTTTAAAAAAATGGACTGGAAGAAAGGAAGGGTGTAATTTCAGATTTAATCAAAAATAAATCACATCTGAAAAATTTTTTTTAATCATATATGACCTTGCTCTGTAAAATTTATGCTATTAAAATATATGAAAAAAGCCTTACTTTTCAGCTGCATCTATATATTTTTTGCAGGGTCATTTCTCCGGGCTGAATCGAATGACCGGCCAACTCAAAGTGAAATCAGGATGGATCGAAAGGTTATGATTGGCGGTCTTGCTTCTGCAGCCCCTGCAGGTCCCGTGATACTGAATCTGGCTTATAACATCAATCCCAGGATTTCATTGAGTTCTTATTTTGTGAAATTGAATCCTGCGCCTCGGACTCCTCCGGGATTCAGCGTATCAACATTGAGTTTGGTCGATTCCAAACAGATAACCCGGCATCCATATTTTGGTTTTCTTCTGGATTATTTTCCTCTAAATAAACTTCCTTTTTATTTTTCAGCCGGGGCTGGACGTGGACCCATGTCTCAGAGTTATGAAAAAAAAGAGTATTATAATTTTATTTTTAACCCGCCTGTTACCGGATCATCAAATATTTTTGCAGAGAACACAATCAGTTATACACATATTTCAAAAATTGTAAATTACGGAAGTCTGGGAGGAGGAATTCGCTATCTTTTCAGTTTTGGTTTGTTTTTCAATATGCAGTTTCTTATGAATGTTGCGCCGAATGCAGACGTATCCTATTATGTTTATAACGACGAAAGGGTGTTTCTGCCGGGCGCAAATACTGCATCCGTTCCGGATCTTCTGATCCGCAGAATGTTTTATAAAACAGCCTATGAGAAATATTATCCATCTCCAGCTGCTGCAGGCATGATTCTATTATCTTTTGGATATGCTTTTTAACCGAATCAAATTGAATTGAAAAAATTTTTTCTCCAGAAATTGCTTGATCTTTCCGGGATGAACAAGCACAGGAGTAAAGGTGCTCGCATTACGTATCATGAAACTTAAGTATTCTATGCCTGCATTGTTTTTTTTCATTTTGATCTCTGCAGCACTGGAATTTTTCGGATTTCAGATCTGGCTTGCTTATTTTGCAAAACATGCAATTCAAACAGAATATGATTCTCATGTCATCCGGCCATTGTCCGTTCTGGATCATTTGGATTCCGATGATGTAAAAATGATCCTTTTGATATCCCGCCAGGATCAAAATGAAATCGGTGAAATTCTGAATGCAAAAGGAAGCTGTTTTTTGCTGGATGATAGGCGATATATTCTAAGCATTAAAAATTACTGGAAGTTCTATCGTAAAGGCGGCGATATGTCCACTGTAGACAGTAAAATGATCATTCTGGCGAATCGCACGGTTCTTTTTCAGGAAAATATAATTGTATCAAAAGAACTGTCCGGTCTGCAGTCCGTTAAATTCGGCTGGGCTGAAGTTGACGAAAACGGCCGGTTTTTAAATTCAATTCAGAATTTTAGAAAATGCAGCTTTACGGATATTTTTTAATGAGGCAAGTGATGAAATTAAAAACATTAAATATTGTATTTATTTTCGCAGTTATTATTTTTTCTGAAATAAATTGTGCCCCAAAGCATCCTACCATTGAGGTAGAAAACTGGAACAGCCATCCCCAGATAATTGAAATCAGAGAACTGGTTCAAAATACTCAGGAAAATGTAAATCAATATGCGCGAATAGGGGTGGAATGTCCTGAAAAAACAGACTTCTATTATTTGTTAGATAAAAAAAGCGTTATTCGATATTACAATCTGCAGCAGGTTGGCGAAGATTTTGGAGAGATTGCAGAAGCTTATTTTGATGCTGAAGGGGAACTCAGATTTTATTACAGACTGGACAGCGGCTATACGCCGGATCGTACAAATACATGGAAGCAGATGGAGCTCCGCATTTATTATGACAGTTCGGGAGATAAAATCTGGGAAATCGAAAATGAAAAAGATAAGCCTGGAGAAAAAAAATTCAATCAAATGCCTATCTTTTTTTCAGAGGATATGAATCATAAAAACATCCCGCTCCTTCTGAAAGATTACGGATGCGATGAATTATCTGAGAATTCGTGAATTATCTTCTAAAAAAGTCTCCGGAGAAAAATTCAGCAAAAAGAAAGCATTGATCGCAATCAATATGAGCAATGCAGCCAGAGCAAGGATGGGAGCGACAAGAGTGGTTCCGCCTTCTTCAATGAGCTGATCTTCATTGTCAATCATGCTGATTTTTTTTTCGGTATGGATTTTGTAAAGCTGGTTGCCGAAAATTCCTGACAGTGAGGCATAAGTGAATTGCACAGCTTTACTGTAATAGTCAGGAGCTTCCGGCATTTCGAGGATGACTGTAAAAAAGATTTCTGAAAGTATACTTTCAACAAAAATGATTCCAATAAAAATGGATGCATAAAGGTACATTTTTCTGTACAGCATCCAGAAAAATGCAAGAAAAAAGGCGGCCCAGTTCCAGGAATTTGGTTTTTCCCAGCGGCGGATGTAATAATTTGCTTTTTTTCCAATAAATATTTTTTTCTTTTTTAAGAGTTCATCTGACGATTCGTCCATAAACTACATTTTTTTTATCTATGCGGCAGTCATTAAAAAAAGTGGTTCTTAAATATAATTTCAGCCATTAAAAGGAACATGAATGCGGAACTTAAAAACAGGAGGTTGGCGTCAGTAGATTACCAGGTTATCATAGGAGCCCGATGCGCCCAGGCTGTAGAAATGGACTTCCTGCGTGGAAGCCTGGTTGGTTCGAAAACCCACGTCGGCTGCGCGCAGAACGCCGTTTACATAATAATCCATCGTAAAAGATGTATAGTTAATATTTTTAATTTCAATGTGGTACCACTGCCCCGGCACCTGCGTACCCAGATTTGGCGAATTGCCGGTACCCTGCGAAACCTGGATGCTGTCTGAATTGAAATACATGAATACAACTACATTGGAGTTGTCCAGATTTGCGCCGCCCACAACAAGATAGGGACCCGTTCCGGCACTGTCCTGTCTCATCCAGACAGAAACATAGGTTGGCGGGCTTGCTGGAAATGATTTATTGAAACCCTGGTAATGATCTGACGAACCGGTCATTTTAAGATTGGCTTCGCCGGCGGCGGGAGCGGAAGCATCAGGATTGCCGCTCAGAAAACCGCCGCTATTGTTTTCCCAGCCGTAAAAGGCATCGAGAGGGTCCACAAGCAGCGGATCCGGAATGATTCCAGACGGAGCATAGTTTGCATCATGGGTTACGATGATCTGATCCCAGCCGAGAGTAAAATAGTTGCTGTCCGGCATGGAACCGATTCTCCATGAGTGATCGCCGGATGTAAGAAGAGTGAGGCTGCTTCGCTGCCAGCCATAGGTATTATTCATGATAAGGTCGTAGGCGGTTGGCGGATTCGTATCGCCGGAAAAATCCCAATAGCCGTAGGATATGTCCAAAGAAGCACCAATATCAAATCCATTGACCCAGACATAATAGTTTCCGGCGCACATGGCGCTGAAGTTAAAAATATGACCTGATTCATCGCTGGTCTGGCCCGAATATGAACCTCCCGCAGCGTAAGGGTGGGAAAAGGCTACGGGAGCAGCGCCATAATCAGAATCGGCTGTCGAGTCATCTCTGACAAAAAAACCGGTACAGGTCGTGCAGTTCAGCGTTACCGCCGCATCGGCATTGGCCATTGTTCCGCTTCCACCGGCAGAAATTGAACAGGAATAACCCAGAGGTTTACCTGAAATTAGAACTTCATACGCAGAACCGCTGGCGACAGCTCCCAGATTGAACTGTGTTGTGTTGATGGGAACAGTGGCCGAAACGCCGCCATTGAGTCTCAGCTCCAGACCCGAAGAGGTTAAACCGCTAATGTTGACAATCACGTTGTAAACAATCGGCACATTGTCCACTTTGTCCAGAGAGGAGAGATA
>JAOUOA010000160.1 GCA_029880625.1 Spirochaetia bacterium | reverse complement strand
GCAGCAGTAAGTCCGCCAATTCCTCCACCAATAATGGATACCTTCATAATAACCTCCAGCAGATAAATTAAACTGAAAATTGGTCAAATGACCTAACAATAGGACGATTGACCTAAAATGCTTTACATGTCAACAGATTTTTTTATGATTGTATCCATGTCTTTTTCACACGGTCAAACTCCAGGCTTATCGACAAAGGAGCTGATTTTAAAAACTGCCCTTGAGCTTTTTAATCGGGACGGCGTTCTGCAGACCAGTACCAGGGAAATTGCTGAAGCCTGCGGCATCAGCCAGGGAAATCTGACGTACCATTTTGCAAGGAAAAACGAAATTATAATTTCTCTGTTTGAGAGGCTGAAAGAAAGCAATGACAGAATTATTTCGGAAATGGCCCGTGAGGATGATTTTTCTCCTGAAAATTTTAGAACAGGAATCCGGAAAAAGTTTGAAGCCATGCATGCATACCGGTTTTTATTTCTGGATTTTCTAAATATTCTTCGTGAAATTGAAACTTTGAAAACACAGTATGCGAAACTGGATCTTCAGCGGGAAAAGGAATTTTTTCAAATTCTTGAAATGCTCCAGCGGCAAAATCTGCTGAAAAAAAATCTTCAGGTAAATGCTTACACTTCGCTGTACCGGATGTTCGGCATTTATTTTAATTTCTGGCTGACCGACGCAGAACTGCGTCTGAAGCATGGGGCAGATGTCATTGGCGAATACGAAGAAACCGCTTTTCAGTTTTTAATTCCTTATTTAAATAAAAAAGGAAGAGAGATGTTTTTGAACCGGAGCTGCTGAAACCGCGGCTTGATGTTTAAAAGACAGATTTTACATGAAAGATAAAAATCGATTCATGATTTCCAGATCAAAATCAGTTGAAATATCAATATCCACAGTCATTCGCTCAACACCGTAAAAAAAACGCAGCCATACCCCCCATTGGTTTTATATTGACTTTTCTTCCCATCCAGTAAATTCTTCATCATGAAAAAGAAATTATATTTTGTCGCGGCTTTTGTTGTATTTATAGTTATAAGCTTTATTTTTTATATTTGCGGAAGAGAAGCTCATACAACTCCCATTCAGGGGACAAATTCAATTGCCGTTATTGAAAAGATGAAAATTGGCGGCATTGACCAGTACATCATGTTTCGCGGACATGACCGCGATAAGCCGCTTCTTTTGATTTTTCACGGGGGTCCGGGAATGCCCTACATCGGGTACAGTAAAAAACTTACCGGAGAACTGGAAAAGCATTTTGTCGTTGCAAGCTGGGAACAGAGAGGAGCGGGAAAATCCTACTCAAAAGAGATTGATCCCGGATCCATGAATATTGATCAATTTGTAAGTGATGCAGTCGAAATTACAGAATATGTACGTAAAAAATTCAATGTTGAAAAAGTTCATTTATGGGCTCAGTCCTGGGGAAGCATTGTCGGAGTTCTTGCCGCAAGCAGAAGGCCGGATCTTTATTTTACCTATGTGGGCGTCGGGCAGAATGCAAATATATTCGAAAGCGAAATGCTTCTTTATGATTTTCTTTTAAAACGGGCTCAGGAAGAAAAAAATGATGACGATATTGCAATTCTGAAAGAAATGCAGCCTCCGCCTTACGATGATCTGGAAAAATTAAGAATCAGAACCGAGCTATTAAACCGTTACGGACATCCTTTTGACGGAGAATTGGAAAGTTTGCTTTATTCGTATTTTTGGGGCGAACCGGAATATTCGCCCTGCGATATTCCTCATATTATGGAAGCTCTTTACTTTTCACAGATGCATCTATTAAACCGCAAGGAAGTCTGGGAAATCAATTTTCCGGTGCAGGCGCCAGAATTAAAAGTTCCTGTAATTTTTATTTCCGGACGCCATGATAGGCTGGTCAATTCTTCTGTTTCGGAGAAATATTTTAATATTCTTCGCGCACCTTCTAAAAAGCTGATCTGGTTTGAAAATTCCGGCCATTTTTTTATGCATGAAGAAAATCAGAAATTTCAGGAGATTTTAATCCGCGAGCTTTCTTCAGAAAAAAAATCTAATTGAAAATTCAATGTCTGCCATGTAAGTATTATAATAGACGAAGCAAAATCACTCATGGAATTATTTAAAAAATTTAGTATTTTGAATACGAACATCTGAATGCACAAGATAAAGACCTGCTCCTGCAGACTGTTATTGAAATGGATTTTCAATAAATCGAAATGTAAAAACTTTTTTTAACTGAAGTTCGGATGGATCCTCGTTTGATTTTTTGCTTGAAAAAATGAGCGGCAAAATTAAGCTAACAACTAAAGCAGGTTTATTTTACAATCCAGAACAGTCGTTAATGTTTGAAAAATAACTTTTATGCACCTGTAAATCCTGATGGGAGATTCAAAAAAAATTTAAACTGCCATGATATTTTATCTAATTCTTTCTGTTACAACATTTTCTCTGCTTGGGCTTTTTGTTCTGGGAGCCCTGCTGGGCGATGTGGATGATAAAGGATTTCTGTATATGGGAATTGGAGGCGCACTGGGTGTCTGGTTCTGGTATTCCAATAAATCCAGGGTCTATCATTCCCGCAGCCTGCATCGTCTATTCCAGGTTTTAATGATTCTATGTTATGCCATTGCGCTTGTGATATCAAGTTATGGGCTCATAGGAATGCTTACCAACACGGATATTCTTTCCGGCCAGCGTTTTGACGGAATGGCAGGTATGATTCCTTTTATCATGATGATCCTGGGCCTGCTTGTATTTTTATTTGGGGCTCTTTTTCACTTTTTAAGCAGAAAATATACAAAAAAAGATGGCGACAGCAGTAATTAAAATTTAGAAATACATGAAGCGAAGAAAGAAAAAATGAACTTAATTTGAAAAAATTTATTTTGATATTATTCCCGCTTTTGATTGCCTGCGGCGCATAAATATTACTTTAAAGCAGAAGAGTTCTGTGATTATCTGCAGAAAAAAAGCGATCAAGCAGGATGCTCTTCGGCGGTTCCTGGTGATAAAGATTATCTGAACAGATTTTTGATTTTGTCAATCAGGCCTTCCTTTGCACTGTTTGCTCTGATAAATTCAATTGCTACCTGATCGTTATTGTCTTTCGCCCAGTCCAGGGGCGTCCAGCCGTTTTTCATTTTTGAATTGATATCGCAGCCCAGATCCAGTAAATATTTTAAAATATGCAGATTATTTTCTGATGCGGCATAAAAAAGAGGCGTCGCTCCCAGGCCGACCTTTGCATTGATGTTCGCGCCATTTTCGACGAGCATTTGCACAACTTTAAGATTTGCCGAAGCGGCTGCGTAATGAAGAGGTGACATCCCGAAAGAATCTGTGCGTTTAACATCGGCGCCTCTGTCGATAAGAATCCGGACAATTTCTTCGCCTGATTTTGCAACGCAGGCATAATTCATAGGCGTCATTCCTCCGTCATCCATATTCATGTAATTTACATCGGCCCCGCTTTCCAGAGCTGCACGAACTCCACTGGCATCGGAATTATTTATGGATTCAATTAATTGATCTTCGGGTTTCATATATGTGATCCTGTATTTGTATAAAATGACATTATGAATTTGGAAGAAAAAGTCAACAGGAATATATTATTTAGGAAGTTTGATTCATGTGTTTTTGTATGTATTGGGATAAAGAATTTATATAAATGCTATTCGTGTTTTCAATAAATAATTTGCAGAGACAAAATTAGCTGCAAGTTCTGGTATTAATTCATTCAGTAGCTCAATTTGTTATATTATCATTCAGTAAATTTGATGAAAATTGAACAGTTTCTATAAAAGAATTGACATTTATTTTGATTCACTGTTTATAATAAATTCATGACCGCCGGAAGATGTATTCTGCAGAAATTATTTCATGTGCACATATTTTTCTCTCTGATTCTCATTCTTTCTTTTACAGCCTCCTGCTCAGAAAAATCCGACATCCCGGAACTGAAAAGCCCCATTATGGATACGGCAGAAATCCTGTCGCCGCAAACAGAAGCGGATCTGGAAGACATGCTTCGCCTTCATGAAGAAGAGACAAAAATCCAAGTTGCAGTTCTTACAATACCGTCTCTTAAGGACGAAGTTCTGGAAGAGTATTCCATGCGTGTTGTGGAAAAGTGGAAGCTGGGTCAAAAAGATAAAGATAACGGCGTTCTTATTCTCATAGCAAAAGAAGACAGAAAAATGCGAATCGAAGTCGGATACGGACTGGAAGGCGATCTGACAGATGTGGCTGCATCGCTCATTATACGGAACGACATGGCCCCGCGTTTCAAAAATGGCGATTATGACGGCGGCGTGAAAGCGGGTGTAATATCTGTAATCAGGGCCAATAAGGGAGAATATTTTTCTAATGAGTCGGAGGCACATGAAAAAGGCGAAAAAGGTTTATCCCGCCTGGAGAGCGTTCAAAAGACCATAGAATCGGATGAAATTCAGTCAGAGAAAAAATCTTTCCTGATTCGTTTTTTCAGAATATTTATAGACGATTCTCCAATCTGGTTAAAAATATTTGCCGCTGCAGCTTTAATTTGCGGATATATACTGCTTTTTCCATTTTTCACTCTCATGGCGAAAGGCCTGGTCATGGAAGATGTTGAAGGCTGGACTCTTTTCGTATTTGTAGACCTCATTCCTCTGGGTGCATATCTTTTCTTTGGATGGCTTCCAGAATGCATGGATGTCTGTTTTCTAAAATTTGCCATTTTTCTTTCCATACCGTTTATTCTGCGAATTCTTGCTCTTCATACGGATATAGGCGGCTTTATTTTAACAATGCTCTATGAATTGATCAATTTATTAAATTGGGCAAGAAATATTTCATCCTTATTTGATTCGGATTCTGATTACAGCAGCAGCAGCAGTTATAGCTCCAGCGACAGCGATAGTTTCAGCGGAGGCGGCGGCGATTTTGGCGGCGGAGGCGCAAGCGGAAGCTGGTGAAAGGAAATCTACAGGAAAATATGAATGCGATCCTTTCTCTAATTCGTCATGATTTAGAAAATGCAGGTTTTTCTATTCAGGCAGAGGATATATTGTTCTAGGAAAGTACCCCTCATTCAATAAAGCCCCAACCGAAACCAGCCCTGAAAAGATCAGAGAATTTACCTACCTGAAAACACCTAAAAAGAAATATTACCCGTTAGCTGTTGCTACGGGTGATTCCGGTACTGAAAAAAGCCTCTTAAAATTTCGCGGCCAAGCTCAAGAGCATTTTTTATCCCCAGAACACGAATGTGCAAGTAAAAAATTGTTGTTTTTATGTCGGATTGAATACTGCAGCGTAACCACTACGGGCCGCGTAAGGGCCGAAAATAACCCTTCTGAAGAATAAAATTCCTCCGAATATTTCGAAAAATCTTCCCGGCCTGAAATGTTTTTACTGTGGCATCTTCGCGACGAAGCCTACGGACAGGTTCCCCATACCGGCAGATTGGGAGCCGTAAGTGCTGAACTCGTATTAAAGTTTGTTGGAGGGCTTGTGATCAGTGATGTCACGCACCATGTCGTGAGGTTTTGATTAAATACGAGGGCATTTAAAAACATGATATCCATATTAGTGACAGCAGAGGTGTTCCATAAATTCAGGGGTTGGTTGAACACTTCGGCTTGCCAAAACATAGCACTCATATCCGTAACTGAAGCAGTATTCCAGGTGTTCAGCGGCTGATTAAACAGAAAGGCGCCATTAAACGTACCCCGCATAGTTGTAACAGAAGAGGTATCCCAGGCGTTCAAAGGCTGATTGAATACTGCAGCAGAAGTAAACATCCAGGACATATTCGTAACCGACGAAGTATTCCAGGTGTTCAGCGGCTGGCTAAATGCAGCGGCTCCACCAAACATGAAATTCATATTAGTAACAGAAGAAGTGTTCCAGGATCCAATTGCCTGGTTAAATGCAGCGGCATTCCGAAACATCTGCGACATATTGGTAACTGAAGAAGTGTTCCATGTTGTAATATCTCCATTAAATACAGCTGCGTCATTAAACATCTGCTGCATATCATTAACGGAAGAAGTATTCCAGGTATTCAGCGGCTGGTTAAATGCAGCGGCTCCATTAAACAGACTTCGCATATTTCTAACAGAAGAGGTATCCCATGCAGAGATATCTACATTAAATAATGCAGCATTGACAAACATAAAACTCATATTTGTAATGTGGCTGAGTTCCGGAGTATCGGCTGCAGTAAAACCCGGCAGAAGATTGCAGCTTGCAAACTGCCCCCCGTTATTATGGAGCTTCACCTGGCCCCAGTTGGCGACGTCGATCAGCTTGGAATGGTCCTCTGTATAAGGAGCAGCTGTATCATTAATAAAACCAAAACCGTTAATTTTGCCGGAGATGGTAATCGTATAGGTGCCGGCTCCACCATACGTATGCAATTTTTCTGCCTGATCCCAGGCTGTAATGATATTGCTGGAAGCATCTCCCCAATCGACTTTGAAATTGTATGTACCGCCAGAATCCAGTGGGAGCTGAAACTGATTTGTTCCCGTTATAACATTTCCCGCATTATCTGTTTTGACTTTGAATTGAAAAGGCTGCACAACCCCTATAACGACAGTTGCTGTTACTTTTCCCAGAGGATTTTCAGCCGTTATGGTGTATGTTGTTTTTGCGAGCAATACTGTTGCTGTTCCGCTGATAATGCATGTATCCGGATCAATGCTCAAA
>JAOUOA010000159.1 GCA_029880625.1 Spirochaetia bacterium | reverse complement strand
AAACCGTTAATCCATCTAAAAACCGTTGTTTGATTTAAGATGGAGTATGGTTGACAGTAATTCATTTAAGAGCAGCCTGTAGTTCCGCCGCATGAAATACACTTGAGACAGGAACCGTTACGAACAAGAGTAAATTGATGGCATTCGGGACAGGGATCGCCCTCGTATCCTTTCAGTTTTGCAATTTCCCGACTATCTGTTTCTGTAAGGGCTGCCTGTTTTGCTTCAGCTCCCGATGATGCCTGTATTCCGGGCATCCATGAAACACGTTCAGTTGCAGAAGAAGATGAGGAAGAACGCTTTTTATTATCTGAATCTTCATCGCTTAAATCTTCTGTTTCTGAAGAAACATCTGTTGAATCCGTTTGAAGAATTTCCGGTTTTACCTGTGCCAGGTCATCGCGTCCCAGATAGGTGATGGCGAGCTCGCGGAAAACATAATCAATAATGGAAGTCGACATTTTAATCCTGTGATTTCCCTGTACCATTCCGTTGGGTTCAAATTTCGTAAAAGTGAATGCTTCAACAAATTCATCAAGCGGTACGCCGTACTGGAGACCGAGAGAAATGGCAATGGCAAAAGAGTTCATTAATGAACGGAATGCGGCTCCTTCTTTATGCATATCAAGGAAAATTTCGCCAAGATTGCCGTCGTCGTATTCTCCTGTGCGGAGGTATACCTTATGGCCTCCAACGATCGCTTTTTGTGTGTATCCTGCGCGTCTTTCAGGAAGTCTGCGCCTTGTTGCGATATGCTTCTCAATAATTTTTTCTACAACTTTTTCGATGATTTTTGGTTCTTCTTCTTTTTCCTGGATGTCATCATCCATCTGTATGTTGAGAGGCTGCGAAAGCTTGGATCCGTCTCTGTAAAGAGCTACGGCTTTAATCATTAATTTCCAGGATTGTTCATAGATGCTTTTAATATCCTCCACGCTGGCAGAATTGGGAAGATTGATTGTTTTTGAAATGGCTCCGGATAAAAAGGGCTGGGCAGCTGCCATCATTTTTAAATGGGATTCAGGCAGCAGAAACCTTTTTCCGTATTTGCCGCATTTATTTGCACAATCAAAAACAGAATAATGCTCTTCCTTGAGATGCGGAGCATTTTCGATTGTCATGGTTCCGGAAACATAGTCATTGGCTTTTTGAATTTCACTTTTAGAAAATCCAAGTGTTTCAAGAAGATTGAAATTATAATCGTTAATTTCATTTCCAAGTTTTAAAGTTTCTTTTAGAAATTTTTCACCGAGGACATATTGATTGAAGACAAAAGAAATATCAAAAGCTGACGGTATGGCTTTTTCAATTTTGTCGAGTTCAAGTTCTGTAAAACCCTTAGCTTTAAGACTTTCAAGATTAATATGAGGCGCATCTTTAAGAGTACCCTTTCCCATGCAGTAGTCGATGATGTCTGAAATTTCTGATTTTGAATAGCCAAGGTGCTTAAGAGCGGGGGGAACGGTTTGATTGATGATTTTAAAGTAGCCTCCGCCTGCAAGCTTTTTGTATTTTACGAGAGCAAAATCAGGCTCAATGCCTGTTGTATCGCAGTCCATGACCAGTCCAATCGTTCCTGTAGGCGCGATAACAGTTACCTGAGCATTTCTGTATCCCATTTGCTCGCCGAGTTCAAGAGCTCTGTCGGACTCTTCTCTTGCTGCCTTCAGAAGATATTCGGGGCAGTGTGAAGGATCAATTCCAATTGGAGAAACTGTCAATCCTTCGTATTCGGAAGATTCTGTATTGTAAGCAGCACGCCTATGGTTTCGTATAATGCGAAGCATGTTATCTTTATTGGCTTCATAACGTTTAAAAGGACCGAGTTTTCCTGCCATTTCTGCGCTGGTTGCATATGAGTTCATATGCATGATTGCAGTGATGGCTGCAGTAATGGCACGGCCATTTTCAGAGTCGTATGGAATTCCCATTTCCATGAGAAGGGAACCGAGATTGGCGTATCCGAGTCCAAGAGTTCTGTAAAGAAAGGAAAGATCTGCAATTTCTCTGGATGGAAACTGAGCCATGGTAACAGATATTTCAAGAACTATGGTCCAGAGTCTGGATGTATGTCTGAATCCAATATCATCAAAATCTTTTTCTGATTCGCTGAGGAATTTAATCAGGTTTATGGAGGCAAGGTTGCATGCTGTATTATCGAGGAACATGTATTCAGAACAGGGGTTGGAGGCATTGATTTTCCCGTCGCCGATACATGTATGCCATTCATTGATGGTGGTATCAAACTGAAGCCCGGGGTCTGCGCTTGCCCATGCAGCGTATGAAATCTGTTCCCAGAGCGAACGTGCAGGAAGAGTTTTCGAAGGAGATGGCTTTCTGTTTTCTTTCAGAGCATTTTTTAATTCTGTTCTCCAGTAAAGGTTCCAGTCCGAGTTGTTGAGAACAGAGTTCATAAAATCATTGTTAATGCGGACGGAGTTATTGGAATTCTGACCGGAAACGGTCTGGTATGCAGAAGATTGCCAGTCCGTTGTCATTTCTTCAAATTCAATGGAGCTGTACCCCTGACGTGCAAGGTCGATCACACGCTGGATGTAATTGTCAGGGACATGTGAATTTTTGGCGTTTTTTACAGCTGAAATTAAGTTTTGATTTTTTTTCAGATCAAATTGAATGGACTTATCGGTTTCTGAATGAATTGCTTTTATAATTTCATTTAGATGTTTTTGGGCAAGCGCTGAGCCTGTAACAAGCGAAACAACCTTCTGTTCTTCGTTAACCTTCCAGTTAATAAATTCTTCAATGTCGGGATGGTCCATGTCCAGGCTGACCATTTTGGCAGCCCTGCGTGTTGTGCCTCCGGATTTGATGGCGCCTGCAGCCCGGTCTCCGATTTTCAGAAAACTCATGAGGCCGGAACTTTTTCCTCCTCCTGAGAGAGTTTCGCCTTCTGCTCTGAGATTGGAGAAATTTGTTCCTGTACCGGAACCGTATTTAAATAATCTGGCTTCGCGGACCCATAGATCCATAATCCCGCCTTCATTTACCAGATCATCATTGATGCTCTGGATAAAACAGGCATGAGGTTGGGGATGTTCGTATGCAGATTTTGAGCGGGTCAGTTCTTCCGTAAGAGGATCTACATAATAATGTCCCTGTGCAGCGCCGTCAATGCCGTAAGCCCAGTAAAGCCCTGTATTAAACCACTGAGGGGAATTAGGAGCTGCAATTTGATTGGCTAGCATGAAGCACATTTCTTCATAGAAATTTAATGCATCTTCTTCCGAGGCAAAATAATTGTATTTATATCCCCAGTAGGTCCATGTTCCAGCCATTCTGAAGAAAACCTGTTTTGCTGAAGTTTCAGAGCCGTATCTATCGTTTTCAGGCAAAGAAGAAAGGGCTTCTTCATCCGGAGTATGTCTTTGAAGCCATTCGGGAATTCCTTCTTCATATACGGGCTTGGTTCTTGCAGGAACTCCTGCTTTTCTCATATATTTTTGTGCAATAATATCGACAGCAACCTGTGACCAGTGTTCAGGGATTTCAAGATCGAGAGCCTCAAAAACAACGGTTCCGTCCGGATTTACAATTCTGGAACTGCGTCTGCTCCACTTAAGAAGGTTCCATGCATCCAGTCTATCATGGGGTTGTGCATCCGCTGGAAAAGAGTCCTTTTGAATTGATCTGGTAAAATAACGTGTAATGCGCATGAAACATTTTCCTCCAAGTTTTGGTTATTAGGTTGCTGATCTAGTTACCGGTTACACTTCTGATAGTAGTATACATCTGTTATGTATAAAAGCAAGCAAAAAACAGAATTATTTGAAAATAGATTATGTCGCATAAATTATCTTATTGAGACATAATCATCAAATTACCGGGATTCGAAATTTAATTTCTCCATCCTTTATGTCAAGATGTTTATGGAAAGAAATAGGAAATTTTTTTTAAAAATGAAGGATAAAAACATTTATGTAGATATATACAAAAAACATACAATAAATATGAGATGTGAGAATCAATCAAATTCAGAAAGACTGAAATATGGCATTTTTTTAATTGAACCATATTTTCCCGCATTTTTTTATTTTTGAACCTAGAGGAAAGGGGGGGATTCAGATTGAAACATAACAAACAGTGAGATAATTCAAAACTTACAAAAAACGAAAATATAGCTGTTAATATACTTAAAAAATTGATATTTTCTCTGAAAGTGGACAGGAATTGTGCAGGAAGAAGATGACCAAGCGGAACTGTATTTTATAAAATCATCATGTTGTTTATTATTTTCAAAAGTTGAATGTATTTTGCATTTTATTTTGATCATAAAAGTAAATGTTTTTTTCCTATATACAACTATTTTAAGTAAAAATGTTTGTTTCTTAATAAATGTAATGAAAAGCTTTCAATTTAAAATACTTTTATGAATTTTCTGGATTTATAGTTCTTATTATGTTATAAATGATAAGAATGTATCGCATTTCATAATCATTATTTTCAGAGTTTTTTTTAATTAATAATTTATATTGAGAAAAATTCTATTTCGAATTATTTATGATCTGTTTTATTATAGAATATGAATTCTCAATGTTTCACAGGAAACCTACCATAATCAATGATTATGTCCCCAAATAAGTCATTTAAATGATTATAAATGTAAAGGATATATCTGCTTTTTTTAGTTTGATCATTTATAAATTTTAATAAAATTTAATGCTTGTAAATTTTTTTCTGGACACCAAACCCCTGTTCGTGAAAATGAGACTCAGAATCAAAATCAAATGAGATATCAGGAAGAAAGAGATGAGAATTCGATTTAATGTTCAAAGGATCTGCTTTATTGCAGGATTCGTATTTGCTGGTTTTAGCGCATTGTCAGGCCAGACCAAAGAAGAAATTTCAGTAGAGGAAAGGGTATCCATACTGGAAGATATGATTGAAAATCAAAAATTGGATAAAGCAGTTAAAAAATATGAAAGCTATAATGGAATGGGCCCTGCCGCTTCAGAAGTGTATCATTCCAGCGACGGTTTTACTTTTGGCGGTTATTCAGAAATTAAATATAAGGATAATAAATCCAGATATCAGAAAGATATTGCAGATGTCCACAGATTGATTCTTTATACAGGATACCGCTTTAACGACTGGATTATTTTTAACGGAGAAGTAGAATATGAACATGCGGGTTTTGAAGAAAAAGAAGTGGTGACGGATGTAGATTTTGATAAACAGGAATCCAAAAAATCAAAAATCAATGGAGGAGCTGTATTTGTTGAATTTGCATATCTGGATTTCAAATTTAACGAGAAGCTTCAACTTTCCCTGGGGATGAATCTCGTTCCCATGGGAATTACAAACTACATGCATGAACCGACAACTTTTTATTCAGTGGAAAGGCCTTATACAGAAACCTACATCATTCCATCGACCTGGAGTGAAATTGGCGGACTTTTCCATGGTAGTTTTTTCAATAAAAAACTGAATTACAGAACGGGGATTTTAACCGGTCTGAAAGGCGATGATTTCAGCGATTCCAGCTGGATTCGAGGAGGAAGGCAGAAAGGTTCAAAAGTTGAAGCCGAGAGCGCCGCATATGTTTTCAGTCTTTCAGTCGATCCTTCCGAAAGTTACAGTTTTGGAACAGGCTTATACAGAGGCGAAGTCGATCAGAAGAGCATTACAGGAATTTCTACTGCAAGAACTTCATTTAATAATATCAATGATCCGTTCGGATTTGAGCCTTTTATTAAAGAAGAATATGAAAGGAAGAATCGGGAGCAAATTGAATTAAATCTCGCAGAAGTTCACTATGTGATGAATATAAAGAACTTTTATTCAAGAGGCCTTTTTGCACGGGGATGGATGCATGAAAACGATGTCCGTGCATTAAACCGAAAAACAGGAAAAAATATCGGTATTGCTGCAGAAGGAGGTTATCTTGAAGCAGGATATAATCTTCTCGGGCATTTTAAGACGGATCAGAAACTTGTCCTTTTTATCAGAAATGAATATTTTAATACACAGAAAAAAACCGTTCAGAGATATTTCGGGGGAAAAGAAGATATTGAAGATGCAGTATGTGAAAACATTCTGCTCGGCACCTGTGAAACAACAGATACATTAAAAAACGGGAATCGGGATCTCGGTATTATTGAAAATAAAGACAGTCTTAAAGAAGCCTACGGAATCAAAGGGTTGCCGGACAGGCGAAATGACAGGAGAATCATGACATTCGGAGCGTCTTATTTTCCTCATCCTAATGTTTCTTTGAAAATCGATTATGAATTTCATAATAGTAAAACAGATTCCTTTTTAGATTTTGAGCGAAAGGGTTATAAAACCAATAAAGAAAATGTCCTGAATATGGGGATTGGAGTAATCTTTTAAAATGAATTTTTCTCATAAACATTTTTTAACGATAATCTCAGCTGCTGCTGTATTCCTCATTACGGCAGCAGAAATTTTTTCGCAGGTAATGATAACGCCGGAAGATCTCTTCAAGGCTGAATTCCCTGGATCTGTTATGGAAAGAAAAAAGGTTTATATAAAAAAAGAATCTTTAGCCTTGCTTGAAAAAAAATCGGGTGCGAAATTCAAGTCAAGGATGTTTACGTTCCATAAAGCTGTGAAAAACGGTAAAATACAGGGGTATGCCGCTTTTGATTCGCATAGAGTCCGGACAAAAGAAGAAACTATATGCATTCTTTTTACGCCTGACGGAATGATTC
>JAOUOA010000158.1 GCA_029880625.1 Spirochaetia bacterium | reverse complement strand
ATGCAGACAATTCTTCAAAGGTCCGGAAAAGAAAAAACCGTCACAATCTTTCTCATGCCCCCCGATGAAAAAGTCTGGGAAGAGCGTCTTCGGAGCCGGGGAACCAACACAGAAGAAGACATTGCTCTGAGGCTGAATGAAGGATACAGAGAAATGGAACAGAGAAACCTTTACGATCATGTGGTCGTAAATGATAATCTGGAAACAGCAGTTGACGAAGTCATCGGTATTTTGAAAGATACAAAAGTCATTGGTTGAAGAAAATTCTAAAATCGTTTATGTTCTGATGGGGCCCACAGGCTCTGGAAAAACATACCTTACAGAATTTCTGAACCCTGATCTCTTTGAAGTTGTGTCCTGCGATTCACGACAGGTTTATCGTGAAATGCCTCTGGGAACTGCCGTTCCTGATGAAAAAACGAAAAAAAGAATCCGTCATCACCTCATTGAGTGCATCAATCCTGACCAATCTCTGGATGCTTCAGATTATTCTCGTCTTGCTAAAGAAAAGATTCAGGAAATTTTTCAGAAGAATAAAAAACCCATCATTATAGGCGGTACCGGTTTTTATTATATGAGTCTGAAGACAGAAGCATTTGAAGCTCCTGCAAATCATGAAATTCGAAAGTATCTGCTGACTCTTGAACTTGAAGAAAAACGGAAATTGCTTCATAAAGAAGATCCAGGCGTTCTGGTTAATCCGGGTGAAACAACAGGGGCTGGAAGAATTCATCCCAATGACGATTATAGGATCACTCGGGCGCTTGAAATCATTCTTTCAACGGGAGTTCCCTGGTCGGAACATTGGCGAAAAAAGACACTGGCACAAAACACTGGAGAATACACTTATTCAGGATGGTACATCTCTGTTGAACTGGAAAGTTATAAAAAACGCGTCTTTGAACGTGCAGAGCAAATGATTGCATCGGGATTTCTGCAGGAAGCGGAGAGAATTGCAGAAAAATACGGAGAGGACTGTCCTGGACTCCGGTCATTGGGATACAAAGAAGCCCTGGATGCAGCCCGGGGATTGATTTCTATGGATCAGTTTCTTGAAATCCTTGGAAATCTCCATTACCAGTATGGAAGGAAGCAGAGGACCTGGTTTAAAAGAGAAAAGGAACTTAAAGGCGTAACCCTGGAAGAATTGACTGAAATTTTTTAAGTGTATTTTTTTTTATAATTGCTTTGTTTATGAATATCACGTAAAATGACCGGGATCTTTTGACATATAGATGTAAAGGTGTATAAATACAGGATTGAGAGTTTATGGCCAATAAAAATAATATACAGGATATGGTTCTGAACAGTGCAAGAAAGGATAAGTCTGAAATTACCATTTATCTAACCAATGGTGTGCCCCTGAAAGGACGTGTTTTAAGCTTTGATAATTTTACAGTTGTGATTGAACAGCAGGGCAAACAGAATCTTGTTTATAAACATGCAATTTCAACAATCATTCTAAGCAATGCAATTAATTTTGAAGAAGAATTAAATAAGACTGAATGACAGTTTCAAAAACAAAATCCGCCAGACCTGTTGTTTTAATTCTTGCAGGCGGAAAGGGCGAGCGTTTCTGGCCAAGATCCAGAGAAAGAACTCCAAAGCAGCTTCAAAAAGTATATTCTTCAAAAACCCTGCTTGAAGAAACCCTGATCCGGGCAAAAAAAGTAACCTCAATATCCAGAATCTATATTGGCTGCAATGAAGGTTTAAAAAAATCCATCCTGGCTACCCATAAAGGACTTTCTGATAAAAATTTTATTATAGAGCCTGAAGGAAAAAATACAGCCCCAATCATTGCGCTGGCTTCCCTGCAGCTGGAAAAAATGCATCCTGGCGCTGTCCATATAATTTTAAGCGCTGATCATTACATCTCGCCTCTTTCAGAATTTAAAAAGACTATCGACAGAGCTGTAAAAGCGGCAGAAGAAGGATTTCTTGTTACTATTGGAATTCGACCTACCAGGCCAGAAATGGGCTATGGATACATTGAGTCTTCCGGTTCAAAAGACGGTCTTTATTCTAATATTTCCTCATTTCGAGAAAAACCGGGACTTTCTGTTGCCGTGGAGTATCTTGAAAGCGGAAGGCATTACTGGAATGCAGGAATCTTTATCTGGTCCGGGAAAACAATTTTACAGGAATTTGAGAACCATGCAAAGCATATTATAGAGCCTGTAAGAAATGCTCTTCAAAAAAAAGGAAAAAATGCAATTGCAGCAGTTTTCCGGGGATTGAAATCAGAACCGGTTGATATTGCGATTATGGAAAAATCCAGAAAGATTGTCATGGTTCCGGCCAGTTTTACCTGGGATGATGTGGGTTCGTGGCTTTCTCTGGAAAGGATCTGCAGTCATGACGACCACGATAATGTATTTATTGCAGGCACGGCTAAATCGTCACTTTTTACAAGGAATTCCACAGGTAATATTGTTTCCTCTTCAACGGGACTTGTTGCTCTTCTCGGAGTCAATGATCTTGTGATCGTTGAAGACGGCGATGTGATTATGATCTCAACCAAAGAAAAATTTTCTGAAATAAAAGAGCTTATAGCAGAAGTTCGTAAAAATCCTTCTTTACAAAAGTACCTTGTCTGAAAATTTTGACTCTTCTTTCAGGAGATAACAAATGCCTTCGGGTAAAAAACGTAAAAGACGCAAAATTAGAACTCATAAACGCAAGAAAAAGCGTAAATTAAACCGCCATAAGAAGAAACTCAGATAATCTGATCTTTTAAAATCTGCCGATAATTTAGGTAATGTTTGATCTTAACGGCAGGGAGCAGGGATGTTCAGTACAGAACAGATGAACCGGATTGTTTTAATGATGGCCGGTTTGCTGATGCTTCTGGTGTTTATGGATCATCAGGCACGCCGCCATAATGGGAATCAGTTCTCCATGGGTTCCGGTGATTATTTACCGCCTTCCGGAAAGTTAAATCAGAAATTGGAACAGGCTGTTGATTCAATTCAATCTCCGCTGGAGCCAATTCGTGCGCCTCTGGAAGAGATTCTAAATACACCGGCTGAAAAACTTCCCATAGTAAATTCAACTTATAATAATCCTTCAACAACCCGAATCAAGCTGCGGTCATTGGAAACATCGACCGTGGATCTGTACTTTATTCGATTTAAATCATCCGATTCAGAAATTGTCAGAGTGAGAAGGTCCGTTCCCAACTCGGATATTTCCATTTATGCTCTGGTCAACCTTCTACAGAAAGGTCCCCTTCCCGAGGAGCGCGGACTTCTCAATGCCTTTGATGAAAAAATCCGGGTCCATTCCGCAGTGCTGGAAAATGGAATTGTTACGATTGATGCCGATGAAGCGATTGGAGCTATGGGCGCGCATGTAATTCATGACAGACTTGCTCAGATTTCTCTTACGCTTTTTCAGTTTCCTGAAGTGCAGGGAATTCGCCTTTTTGTAAACGGCAGACCTGTTTCTTCGCTGGGCAGCGCAAAGGTTAAAATCCCCGCCATCATGGCCATGCCGGATCGAAAAATCAGTTTTTATCCCTGAAGGCATAGATGACCATGGAAGAAGTCATTGCAAAATTCCCGAATGCAATTTTGCTTATTAAATGATAGATGCTGATCCGGATCCATTTCAGATAGTCTCTAAAAAGGCGAAAGTTTCCTCTGGATTTTAAGAGTTTGGGAAGAAGCCCGAAATCAACCCCTGGATAAAAAATAATTTTTGAAAATCCATGATCGTTTAAGAACCGGGTAAGATTATTTTTTGAATAATAATACAGGTGCCCCGGCAGATAATAGTGGTAGTTTGATTTTTCTCTTTTGGCCTGCATTCCCTGAAAATTTGCGGTTTGAATCACAAGAAGTCCGCCGGGTCTGATGATTTCAGAAAGCGTTTTTACTGCAGAAACAGGATCGGGAAGGTGTTCCATAACTTCAATCATGGTGATTACATCAAAGCTGTTTTCAGGATAAACTCCCTTTTTAAGTTCTCCGATTTTCGCATTGAGGCCGGCTTTTTTTGCATGCTGGACTGCATATTCGGACAGATCGAGACCAAACGCTCTGAATCCTGTCTGAGCAGCTTCAAGGGCAAATCCTCCAAATGCGCATCCTGCATCAAGAAAATCAGCAGGAGGAGGGATGAACTTCTGAATGTTTTTTAAGCGGGCCTTCCATACATATCCGTAGAACTTCAGCTGTTTTCTTTCGTCGCTGTATGAGTATTCCGCTTTTCCGGAATAATAGTCTTCAGTATAATGATTTTCCTGATGTTCTGCGAAGGGATGCTGTTTTTCCAGACAGCATTCGGGACAGCGATAAATAAAAATGGGATCGCAGAACCGGTCAATTCTATAGAGAAACTTCATTTCATGCGAACATACGGGGCAGAATGGTTTATCGTTTTGAATATAAACCGGAAAAATATTTTTATGACTGGATTGCGGCATGGTTTTCATCTAAATTTTAATTGTATTAAATGAATGGATTGAAGTTATTGTTTTTGAATTCATATCTATACTAATGAAAAACTCCTGAAATATCATACTGAAATCAATCAGTGCAGTTTTTTTGCCCTGAAGATCCAGTGGGCAATCCGCCGGTTCAGATCTCCCACGGGGCTTCGTTCCGCATAGCCCAGATCAATTTCATCAAACCAGGGAGCCAGAATCTGCCGGGTTTCCGATGAGGAATAGTATCCGATGGGAACACCTTTCATATCCGGATTCTGTTCGAAATGACTGTCCGAAAGAGAACGCATTGTACCTGCAAGAATGCCGTCTTTTTTCAGGATGCGGCGGATTTCACATAAGATTTTTTTCTGAACCGGACCGGTATTGTAGTGAAGAACCCCCCAGAGAACGACAGCATTTAAAGAACTGTCTTCAAAGGGAAGCGACAGTTCAGACTTTGACAGTTTTTCACCGTCAATTTCTGTAATTTGAATTTCAGGAAAAAGATGTCTGCAGAGCCGGGCTGCGCTTTTACTTGTTTCTGTGCCCGATACAGGAGAAAATTCCAGATCCATTAATAGCTTTATATGTCTGCCCGAGCCGCATCCGAAGTCCAGGGCCGGTCCCGGTTCAACTTCTTTCAGGATGCGCACCAGATTTTCATCGGGATACTGCTGCTTCGCTTTTTCTTTTTCGTAATGTTCATCCCAGGATTTCAATGTATTTTCTCTGTAAAGGTCGTCAGTCAGATTTTGGTTCATGGCTTTTGTAGGATACAACTGTTTTTGATACAATTGCTTCCGATTCCTCCAATAATTTTTCCGTTTCTTTCACCGGTCCCTGGAGTCCAAAAACTGCCAGGCGGTCTTTATTTCCGTTTTTACAGAAAGTCTTTTCGCCGTTTTTTTTAAGGATGCGGGAGAAAAGAAAGCTCTGCGATGTTTTTTCAATTTCCGGGAACTCCAGAGATTCCAGAACTCCGTTTTTCTGTTCCATGAAGCGGATGATCACGCTTTTTTTTGCTTTGTTTTCCGGAAAGCTTTTTCTGCTTTTATAATTTGCCAGATGAAGACTGACAATCTTTTCAAAAAATCCTTCGCCATACGCGGCGGGAATCATATAATCGGCGATGTATTCGCCTCCAATTTCAGGACTGCATTCTACAAGGCTGGGCAGTTTTCCTCTGGATGGTATAATGAATTCGGCAACAAGAGCTGTATGATCCAGTTCCAGAACATCGACAATTTTCTGCATGGCTTCATTGATGCTCTGGCGAATTTCTGCAGACAGGCTGGAAGGAAATCTATGGATCAGTTCTGCATAAAGCGGACTTTCCCTGGAAACGATTTTATCGGAAATGGTTACAGGCATGTAGCGGCCGTTCTGGACGTATCCGATAACGGTGTATTCATTGCCGGAAATTAAATCTTCTACGAGAATATCTTCCCGGTCGACAGGATGCTCTTTGAGAAATTGTTTGATTTCTCCTTTATTTTTAATGATTCGTATTCCGGTTTTGCCGTGGCTTCCCGCTGCTGGACGGACAATCAGCTGGCGTTTTGATTTGAGGAGGACTTCTTTGGAGCGTTTATTTTTCCAGGAATAGCTGTGTGGGCAGTGAACTCCCTTTTTTTTGAGAAGATCTTTTAATTTTCGTTTATTGCGGAAGAGTTTGATTTTTTCAACAGACAGATAGGGGGTTTTGAAGTTCTCTGCAATCATAGCTGCGCTGATCTGTGCAAGTCCGTAGGAACGGGCAGCCACGCCTGCAATTTTATCCATCATCAGCTCTTCGCCCAATATCCGGATAATGTGGCAGGGTTTGGTAATGGACAGGTGTACCTGAATATCAGAATATTCAAATCCAGGCGCATGGATATTTTTATCTACTGCAATAACCCGAAGCCCCATATTTTTTGCAGCGCGGATCAGGGGGATTTGATGAGTGCCCGCGCCCAGTGAAACAAAGTACTGAATCGTTTCCATTATCTGCTTTATATTTTCGACATAAATCACAAAATTGGTTAAGACAAAGAGAGTCTTACTTTCTTTATTAAAGACATAATATCTGTATCCAGTCGTTTCTTACAAAACCACAGCTTAGGAAATAAACAGTATGATTTCTTCTGCTGTTTATATACTTTCAATTTTTACACTGAATCTTAAAATAATCCAGAAGGGGCAGGCCGTATTTTTTTATACGGTAATCCTTTTGTATTTGCGTTGTCGAAAAACAGAGGATGGGAGTAGTTTTTTTCGCAAGAG
>JAOUOA010000157.1 GCA_029880625.1 Spirochaetia bacterium | reverse complement strand
CATATGGATTATATCCTTTTGCTTTTAAATTTCTTACCTCGTCTGTTTTCAAACCGAATATGAAAATATTTTCTTCGCCGACTTCTTCCATGATTTCAATATTGGCGCCGTCCAGGGTTCCGATTATAAGCGATCCATTCAGAGCAAACTTCATATTGCCGGTTCCGGATGCTTCCATGCCGGCCATAGAAATCTGTTCGGAAAGATCCGCTGCAGATGCCAGTTTTTCCGCCTGGCTCACGCAGTAATTGGGCAGAAAGACCAGTCTGAGAAGCGAATTGGTTTTGGGATTTGCATTGATTTTTTTTGCAATGTCATTGATGAGTTTAATGGTCAGTTTCGCAAGATAATACCCGGGAGCGGCTTTTCCTGCAATCATTACAGTCCGGGGGACATAGCCGTAATCGGAATTTTCCAGAATTCTGTTGAAGAGCGTGATCACATGAAGGATGTTGAGCATCTGACGTTTGTATTCATGAAATCGCTTGGACTGTACATCAAAAAGAGAATTTTCAATTACTTCCACGCCTGTTTCTTTTTTTATATAGTCGGCAAGTTTTATTTTATTTGCGTTTTTTACCTGTTTCCAGAGATTTTGAAATTCAGAATTTTCTGAAAAGGGAATCAGTTTTTTTAAGCTGCTGAGATCACAAATCCAGTCATCGCCGATTTTTTGCGTGATAAGTTCTGAAAGTGATGGGTTGGCCTGCAGAAGCCAGCGTCTCTGGGTGATTCCATTGGTTACGTTGATGAATTTCCCGGGATAAAATTCATGAAATTCCTTAAAAAGGGAATCTTTTAAGATCTGCGAGTGAAGAGCGGCGACTCCGTTTACTGTATGACTCCCAACAATGGCAAGATGCGCCATCCGCACTCTTTTTTCGCGCCCTTCCTGTATAATGGAAAGCCTGGATAAAATTTCAGCGTTGCCGGGATATCTCTTTTTGAGCTCTTCCAGAAAGCGAAAATTGATTTCGTAGATGATCTGCATGTGACGCGGAAGCACTTTTTCCATCAGAGATACAGGCCAGGTTTCGAGGGCTTCCGGAAGAATTGTATGGTTTGTATAGGCGAAAGTCCGAACTGATATGTTCCAAGCCCTGTCCCATTCCAGATTTTCTTCGTCGATCAGGATTCTCATCAATTCTGCGATGCTGATGGAAGGATGCGTGTCATTGAGCTGGACTGCCGCCTGATCCGGCAGACTGTCAAAATCCATTTCCATTTTTTTAAATCTGCGGATCAAATCGTCAAATGTCGCCGCAACAAGAAAATACTGCTGTTTGAGTCTGAGTTCTTTTCCTTCTTCCGGTTCATCGCCGGGATAGAGAACCTTCGTGATGTTTTCGGTAAGAACTTTTTCCTGCATAGCGCGGATATAATCTCCGTTATTATAAAAGGAAAGATCGAAATCTGTTCCGGACATGGCCTGCCAGAGACGCATATTGATGACAGATTCGCTATTATGCGCAGGAATTAATATATCGCATGCCATTGCATGCGCAATTTCAGAATCAGCCCATCTGTATTTGATTTCTCCTCTGTCGTTGAGGTATGATTCAGATCTTCCGTAAAACTGAACGGTGTACAGAAAATTTCGTCTTTCAATCTGCCAGGGATTTCCGCGCGACAGCCAGTTATCGCAGATTTCTACCTGGTATCCGTCGATGATCTTCTGCTGAAAAATGCCGTAGTCATAACGTATGCCGTATCCGTATGCAGGGATATTTAAGTTAGCCATTGAATCCATATAGCACGATGCAAGTCTGCCCAGACCTCCGTTGCCGAGGCCGGGTTCGCTTTCCTGTTCAGCAAGGTTTTCCAGATCAAATCCAGTATCTTTTAAAGCTTCTTCGATTTCAGGACTCATTTGAAGGCTGTTAATATAGCTTTTCAAAAAGGGGCCCGGAAGAAATTCCATGGAAAGGTAATAGACCCTCTTCAGATGTTTGCTGTAATAGGAGCGCTGGGCTTTCAGCCACGTCTCAATAATTCGGTCTCTTACGCAGAAGCAGAGCCCTTTAAAAAAAGTATCGATTCTCGGGGGAGAATAATCATTCCCGAGAACGGAAATGATCTGCCGGTTGATATTTTCGATCAAACTGGATGACGTTTTCGGGGCTGCTTTACTTTTGGAAGAATCTGCAAGATTTTCAATCATCTTTTACTCCTTTTGAGAAGCAATTCCAGAAACCATCATTCAAACAGGAGAAGGTTGTTCCAGTTTTGTTTCAGATGCGCATTGAATTACAGTTTGCTTTTATAGGCTCTTTTTAAAGGTTTTCAATGAGCAGTAAATCAATTTTATATTTTTACTGAATGCCGGAAATGGTTTTGAAGCTACTTCTTAAATCAAAAGGACATTTTCAAAATGAGAATGGATATTTCTGGATTCAATTTTTGCAAGATCTTTCGAGACATAATTACTGATGAGTTTTGCTGTTTCTTTTGAAATTGAATCTTTTAAGATGCCCATAAAGCCGCCTTCTGCTGCAAGAATGATTCTGTTGAGATTTTCTTTTTGTCTTCGTTTATCAAGATTCTCAGCAATTTCAGTGGCAAATCGTTTTGCCTCTTCTTCTTTCGGTTCCACTTCTCTTGCCAGATTGTGCCTGCCGTGACCGTGACTGTCAAAGCTTTCTCCCGGCTCTCCGGATAAAAATTCATGATTTTTCATCCTGCCTTCAGGATGATTCACAGATTCCAGTAGCTGAAAACTTTTGTTCGGCCCTTCATATTTAAAAAAACGTGCGCTACTTCTATTCGCGACTACAACAATTGTTTTTTCCATAACTGATTCTATAACATGCAGTAAAATCAGTCAAGCTTAAGATAAAGAATTTTTTTCATGAAAAAAATCATGAAATGCAATACCCAGAGTTATGATTTGCGTTATGGATTGGGATATTAATTCACTCTTTTCTTTTTTGTACATAAGCATCCATCTCAATTTTGTTCATCCGGATGCCTCCGTACATTTCAACGGCTTTTTTAAGTTCTTCTTCTGATGGATAGGCGGACAGCCCCGCTCCCATGGGAGATTTCAGGTTCTGTGACTGGAGGTAAATCGCATCTTCTGCCCTGAGCCATTGATTTTGATTGATGAAATCTGCAACCCAGACAGAGTCCACCTCTGAATGATGTTCATGAGACCAGGAAGACATGCATTCAATAGCGTCAAAGCGGTAAATTTTTCCTTTTTTTGTAATCGCCTCTCCCCTGAAGCGCAGATCTGCAATTCCCATTCTGCAATAGTCGCATTGATGTTCGCCGGCTGCAAAATCAACAGGTTCCTGCGGCGCTCCGCAGTTTTCTGTAAGATAAAAAAATATGGATAAAGAAAATATGAAAAAAAATATTTTTTTTGAAACGTATCGTTTTAGATTCATAATCGGGCCCCTCATTTATTGATTTATTTCACTGCATCTTATGCAGCGTTACTATTTTTAAAACTTGAAAATATGAATTCCATACAATTAAAAATCTTTTGATTTAAGTTTATGCAGCATGCGGAGAACCGGCAGCACGCTCCACAGTAAAAGAACAATCAGCGATATAAAAAGTCCCAGTCCGGTTCCAAAAAAGTTTTGAAAAACTGCTCCTGTATACCCGAGCAGGGCCGAAATGTCAAGCTTCAGTAAAATTAGAATTCTGGAAAGGTCAATTGGATTGAATGTGCTTGCAAGAAGGGCAAATTTATCCAGGGGATACTCATTGAAGGCGACAAGAAACAGAAGAAACAAACCGTCATAAATGACAGCAAGAAAGAGCCAGAGAAGAACGGCAAAGGCAAATCCCCGGATCCGGTTTTCATTATCCAGAGCAATATTGAATGAAAGCGATACAAAAATAAATGTAAGGAAGACTCCCGTAACGATAAGCATTAAAAAGTTAAAAATTTCGGTCGAAAATAAAATTCCGTAAAGGATAAACGGTATCCCCAGACCCAGAGCAAAGCTTGCGGACAGAGAGAGCGAAAGTCCGAAAAACTGTCCCAGAAAAATTGTTGAACGCCGGATGGGCTGGGCAAGAAGGAGTTCGGTAAATTCTCTGGAATGATAAAAATACATGATTCCAAAAAGAGTTCCGATTAGCGGAGTAAGGACAATGATGATATTGATAAAAGTAATAACGGCCTTTGAGAGATCATCATTTAAAAAAAGCAAAACAATGCCCGTGAGAAAATAAAAGGCAAAGTAAAAATAATTCCACCGGCTCCGCGTAAGGTCCGAAAAACTGTACTGCAGAATTTTAATCATTCTTCTTCCTCCAGGATTTTAGCAATGGAGCTTTCCAGATTATTTTGAGAAGTCTTTTCAAAAATTTGTCCGATGGTTCCTCTGAAGTGAATTTTCCCTTCTAAAAGAAAAATAATTTCGTCTGAAATTTCCTCTGCAAGACTCATGATGTGCGTTGTAAAAAGGATGGTTTTTCCCTTCTTCTTTTCTTCTAGAATTAAATTTTTCAGCTGGATCAGAGAAATGGGATCGAGTCCCGTTGAAGGTTCATCGAGAATCAGCATCCGGCTTTCAAACATAAAGGTAAGCACAATATTGACTTTCTGTTTTGTGCCGCCGGAAAGTATGCTCAGTTTTTTGTCCAGAAAAGGAGCAAGTTTGAATTTATGGATAAGTTCTTTTTCGTTTGCTGTTTTCAAGCGAAGATCTTTGACCATTTCAATCAGCTCATGGACGGTCAGATTTCCTGGAAAGGTTGCAATCTGAGGAAGGTAGTTGATTTCATTTCTGTATTCCCATTCATTCTGGATTTTTTTTCCGTCAAAAAAGATGCTGCCCTGATCGGGGACGACCATTCCCAGGATGGATTTAATCAGCGTGGTTTTCCCTGAACCGTTTGGTCCGAGAACTGCAACAATTCCTCCGCTTGATGGAATGCTGAGATTTAGGTCTTCAAATACGGACAGTTTTCCGAATTTTTTAAAAGTGTTTTGAAATTCAATCATTGAAAAGCTCTCATTGCAGGGATTTCGTCGATAATATCGTCGGGAGTAAAAATTGGCGTTACTTTTTCAGAAAAATTGATCAGATCGACAAACATGCTGCGAAGAAGAATAATTGCCTCGGGCGTTCTGTTTACAATAAATGAAAAAAGCTTAACGGGGCGGTGCGGAACATCGCCGATTCCGTTCCGATCCAGATCATAGCCGGTATAGCTGCTCCAGTAATTCCCTGAAAACTGATTGTCGTTTGCCTTGCTGTTGTAGGATACATCCAGGGCATTTCCAATAAAATTATTTTCGGAAAAAATATTTTTATAGCAGGCGCCGATCACTTTAATTCCCCATCCGTTTCTGATAAAGTTGTTTTTTCTGTAATTGATGCGAGTCGATCCTTCTACGCTGACTGCTATCGTATTTCTGATGAACTGATTATTTATGATTTCTGCATCGTAAATTTCTTTTAAAAGAAGTCCGTATGAAGCAGTGCCCCAGTTGTCTTTAAAAATATTTTCCCGCATGATCGTAAATTTTGAAAACATCACGGCAACGCCGGCCCCGTTGTTTTCAAATATGTTTTTTTGATAGGAATTGTTGTTGGAAAACATAAAATGAAGACCGTAGCGGATATTGTCCCGGCTTACATTTTCTGTAATACTGCTGTTTTCGACAAATTCAAAATAAATTCCATCGCGCATGTTGTAAAAACGGTTATCGATGACCTGAATTTTGCTGGAGTGCCAGATATGGACTCCGTTTCCTGCGCCCGCTTCATTTTTATTTTCGCCGCTTACTGAGTTACTTTCGATAACGCCTTCGGATGAATTTTCGATTTTAATTCCAAAATACATTTTTTCAAGGATATTATCTCTAATTGTGAAATTTCTGCTGTCTCTGATTAAAATACCGCTGAAATCCTGAGTATAGCTGTGCCCTGCATTAATGATTTTAAGACTGCTGATTGTAACATTTTCAGCCTGAATTTTAAGAATCGTTCCTTTGCCGTCGCCGTCAATGACTGCGCCCTGGTTTCCGTGCAGGGTTATACTTTTGTCAATGAGAATGTTATGTTCTCTGTAAATCCCGGGTTTGAGTACAATGCTGTCCCCGGCTTTTGAAATTTTCACAGCTTCCTGAATAGATTGGATTTTGCAGTCCGGGCATACGTTTATCTCTGCTGCTGAGATTAAATTGATCTGCAGTGAAAAAAATACGGTTACTGTGATGAAAAGTATTTTTAAATTAAGATTCTGCTGCATTTGTAATGGTTAAAAACAATTCCCCCCGGCCATTGAAAACGGAAAGTCCTGCAATGGCCATGTAAAAATAAATAAATTATTGAACAATTAAGAATTTATTTTCAAAGGGACGATTCTTTTTCTTCTTTTACTGCAGCCCCTCCCAGCTTGTAGGAAATAAAAGCCAGAGCCAGGCTGAGAAATAGCGCAAAAGCTCCTGAAGAGGGATAGGAGTGTGCGACAAAATTTAAAATATGTTTAGATCCGAAAACAGGGGGCTGAAATCCCATGGGAGTGCCGTCCTCATTTGTAAATTTTAAGATGGCATTGGGATTGAGATTGTGCCCATAGTCATATTCCCAGATATAAAAATCAACAAGACCAGCCAGGCTGAGGAGAAGCATGAGGATAAACCATGCCAGAAAAAGACGGTGCTTTCCTGTAAAACCGACCAGAACTCCAAGAACGGTCATGGCAAGAATTACAATAGGGAAAATTTCAAACTCTTTCA
>JAOUOA010000156.1 GCA_029880625.1 Spirochaetia bacterium | reverse complement strand
AATGAGGATTACCGTATGCAGGATTTCTGCCTGGTCTCCTTTAATATCAAGTTTGAAATCCGGAACATTGTAATGGACGTCTCCATGTTTTTCCTGGATTGAAAATTTATTTTTATCCGGGTTTTTTACAAATTCCGGGTAGGGATTTGTGATTGTGGCAAAAACTTCAGTAAATGGATAGGAAGAAGAGTCGATTTCCTCCACATGCATAAGCGGTCCTGCTGATACTGCTGCACAGGAGAATAAACTGATACCATAAACAAAAAATTTAATTAAAAACTGCATGAATTTACAAAATGATGATTTTTTTAATCATCGGCCTGAATGAAAAAATATATTGAAAAAATATGAATCAAATTTTAATTTATACTGGATTTTTATAGAATGTATGAGCAGCTTCAGACATAATTTCAGGTTAGTTTATTTCTGAAAGTTTTATACAATTCTAGAAATATTTGTTAACTGCAAATCATCCTTTCCTTAATACAGGTTGGGAAGCGGTTTTATGCACATAAGAAGTAAACGAGATAGCATGTTTTATCTAAATTACAAAAATAAATTAATTAAGAGGATCGTTCTGAATTTCTCTGTATCCTTTTTTTTATTTTCAACCTTTGCTGTTCCTATCCGTTCATCGGTAGCTCAGGAAAATCAAAAAGAGGAATCTCCGGATAATAATTCTCCAGATAAAAATAAAGGAGAGGAGGATATTGAATATGAAGATTTCACCAAAAAATATAAAAAAAGAGAGAATGCATCACTGGCGGCTGCCTGGGGTATCCTGCCCGGTGGAGGTCAAATTTTTAACCAGAATTATTTAGCTGGAGCCACTCAGACGACTCTGTTTTTGTCTTTTATGGGTATTGCAAAGAATAATGCACGAAAAGAAGAATACATTCCCATGGATGAACGGGTTGTCCAGTTTAGTCTCCAGGATATGTTTTTTGCAGATATACTCAGAACCAATAATTTACTGTATCTTGATTACCAGCTTTTTACAGAAACACGCTGGGATAGAGATCTTCGCCTGTGGAGACTGAAAAAAATCGCAGAACTCAATCCACTGCTGCAGTATGGATCCTATGCAAGGCTGAATTATGCATCGGCCAATGAAGAACTTGCATCTCAGAGCATGCTTCATACCCTTTTTTATTCTGTTTATTCCGGCTACAGGGATGCCGGCGGAATTGATGAGGCCTCAAAAGAAGAAAATTTTTTAGATTTAGCTGTAGCGCCGTTTCGTCCAAAGTATCTGTTAGATCCATATGTTTTTACCCCTCTCCTGGTTCTTGCTGCAATTGGCGGATCATCCCAGTCTGTCGGTCCTTACACCCTGGTCACTCCAGGGATGAAATCCAGCGGTTATCTGGGATTTCTTTATACAGCAGTCAGTTTCAATGCTGGAGTCGGTGAAGAAGCATTCTTCAGGGGCTTTTTGAATCATATGTTTGTACAGGGTTCTGGACCCATGGAAGCTGGTTTAATAACAGGAACACTGTTTGGCATTGCTCATTATGAGGGCGGAAGCATTTTGTCTGTCTGGCCGCAAACCCTTTTTGGATTTTATACAGCCTATCTGCATTACAAATATAACTATGATATCAAGCCTGGAATTGCTCTTCATTTCTGGTGGGATGTCATTGTTTTCGGCTTTGCCCTTGCAAGGTATAAAGAAGATCCCAATGTTGATAAAAACCAGAGAGAGGTTCATTTTATGCCTACCATTTTTCAGATGAGATTTTAGGAACGATGATATGAGTCGATTGAGAAAAATATATATGCCTTTACTGATGGTTCTCTTTCTGATGGACTGCGTTTATGGCGAAAGGGTAGAAATGGCCGATGCTAATTTGATGGTATTGGTTGCTGTGGCATACAAAGAATCAAAATGCGGACAGCGTCCCCCTGAGTTTTTATTTGTAATCATTAATCCTACAAAATTTGCTGTTGATGCCTGCGTATTTTCTTTAATTAGCGAACCCTGTCCATTTACAGCCTATCCTCTTATCTGTCTGGAATTGTATGACATTGACATTCCGGGAATCGGCCCGAATCTGGATGAATATCCTCCTGACGACAACGATCAAAATATTCTGGAGTCCTTCAGTAAAACACTGACAGAGATTTAAATTAAGAATTATAATTACCGGTAATAGTAATAATAGATATTATAAAATCCAAGAACAATCAGACTTACTCCGAATACTGCCAGTCCTATTTTTCGGTTTCGGTCCATTTGTTTTACAAATTCTTTTTGAACGAGACCAAAGGTCATTAAAAGCATGTAAAGCCCCGCTCCAATATATAAAATAACAAGGATCATGCTTACCCGAGTCCGAACATTTTTTTTTCAATTAAAGAACACAGGATATGTCCTATCATAATATGAGCTTCCTGAATGAGGGCTGTTTCCTCAGATGAAATTACAATGGACAGGTCCAGATCATCCGAATGGTGTTTTATGATTTTACCGCCGTTTTGGCCTGTTAAGAGGATGACCTTCAGCTTTTTCTTTTTTGCTGCTGTGACAGCGTTGAGAATATTTTGCGAATTTCCTGAAGTTGTGATTGCGATCAGAGTGTCGCCTTCGTTGCCAAGTCCCTCAATCTGTCTTGAAAATATCTGATCGGCTCCAAAATCATTTCCTGCAGCTGTAATGGCGCTTGAGTCGGCGGCAAGAGAAAGGGCAGGAAGCGACGGTCTAGTATGATTTCCTTTATAGCGGATTAACAGTTCTGCTGCAATATGCTGCGCATCTGCGGCAGAGCCGCCGTTTCCGCAGAACAGAAGTTTTTTATGGTTTTCCAGAGATTCTGTCATAAGAAGGGCCGCTTTTTCAATCATATCCGTTTGCTGTTCAAGGATCTGGTTTCTTATGGAGATCCCGGAACGAATATGATTCTCAATTAAATCCTGCATCATTCGTGATTTTCGGATATCCCTTAATCTGTCAATAGAAA
Source organism: Spirochaetia bacterium (assembly GCA_029880625.1). Lineage (GTDB taxonomy): Bacteria > Spirochaetota > Leptospiria > Leptospirales > Leptonemataceae > JAOUOA01. Next base: position 3,763 of record JAOUOA010000156.1, on the reverse strand, counting down.
GAGAATACAAAATTTGTATGATTTCTCTTTCCGGGAATCAAGAGTGCCTGTTCCGGCAACTTGCATTTTCAGGGTTGAAAAAAAATAAAAAACCGTTGCCGTTTCAGGCGGACCTCCGATTTATTAAGTATGTCGATTCAGAACAGAGATCTGGAAAAAGCGCTGGAGTTTATATTAAACCGGGCTACAGAAGCAGATTTAAATGCAGTAAAACAGGCTTTAAGGCGGAGAGGAGATTCCGGTCTTGATTCCGTTGAAAATCTTGATTTTCAAAAAATGGCCAGGGATACGCTTGAAGGATACAGCGAAAGATTTGGCGTCGGTGCGGATGTTAACGAGACCACACGGCGTATAGTTACCAATTTGATCCTGGAAAAGGTTCCGGAGATTTCCGTCGATGAACTGGAACTGCTGCTGGATGAATGGATCGGCAGCCCCAATCAAAAGAAACGCGGTAAAGAAGATAAGCTTCCTCCGGATGCAGTATATTCAATGGTCATCCAGTTTGTTGATTACAGTCTGGGCCGAATGTCCAAAGAAGAACTTTTTGAATTGAAAAAAAATTTGCCGGACTGGACTGCACGTTACTGGGATATTTTTTCACAGGATACCAAGCTTTTGATAAAAAACTTTCTCGACGGCAAGATGGATTTAAATCAGTTTCGCCTTCAGCTTTTGAAACTCCTGGGTATTGAACCTTAATCTTTCTTTTAGAATGGAATCTATTCAAGCTTTTCAAGAAAGTTTTTCAGGTCATCCGGTAGATTAGATTCAATGCAGAATTTTTTACCGCTGACAGGATGCTTAAACTCCATTTTACTGCAGTGAAGCGCAGTTCTCCTGATCCGCAGAAGTTTCAAGTCCTCTTCCGTTAAAATTCCTTCGATCATTTTTATATAGAATGTATCATTTACTCCGTAAAGCTTATCTCCTACGACGGGAAATCCAAGTCCCAGAAGTGTTGCCCGGATCTGATGCATTCTTCCCGTATGAATGACAGCACGCAGGAGGCTGAGTTCGCCATATTGTTTTTCCAGGTAAAACTCGCTTCTGGCAGTTTCTGCATTTTTATGGTCTTCCGGTCTGCCTTCGTTCAGATAACGTCGTTTTTTGCGAACTTCGCTTTTAGAATCCTGGATCAGGATTCCTTCTGCATTGATATATTCGGGAAAAGTTCCTTCTACAATGACGCTGTATTCTTTGTAAATGCTGCGGACGGCAAAATCCTTCTGCAGAACAGAAGCAGATTCACGGGTTTTGCAGGTGATCAGAATTCCGCTGGTTTCTCGGTCCAGTCTGTGTGCAGGTCTTGGCGTAAAACGGATTCCATAGAGAATTTTCAGATATTCGTGAAGAGTATTTCTGTAATAGACTCCTGACGGATGTACGGGAAGATTGCCGGGTTTATCAAATATGAGAAGGCTTTCATCTTCGTAGAGAATCTTTACCCTGAAATCAACATCCGGTTCTTCTTTTTTTTGGTAAAAGAATTCTATGGGTTCGTCTTTTTTGAGGATTCGGGAGGGTCTGGCTTTTTTTGAATCGAGAAGGACAGAACCTTCAAGGATCCGTTTGCGCCATTCTTCCCGTCCAATTACAGGAAAACGGATACTCATCATTTTGTCCAGACGCATCCCTGATTCATTTTCTTTAACAAAAATTTGATTTTTTACAATTTCCTGCATTTTATTTTCAATTAGAATGCAACGTTTTAAAAAAAAATTACCTTTAAATATACAGAGATTGAGAAACAGAAACTGTGATTTCAATCTCTGACTTTGAAGTAAAAACGGAGACTTTATGAAGAATCAAGAAAAAAATTCAGAAGATTCAAAAAAATATCAATGGAGGGAACTTTGCAAAAAAAAAGATGAGTTTCAGAAAATTGTAAAACTTCTTGTTGATTTTGACGAATCTACAGGACGTTACAGGCGATACGGCGATCCTGAATCTCACTTCATGAGGCGGTCTATCAGCGTTTCAGACCCGGAGTTACTGCGGATTTTTATTCAGTCTCTGGGAGGATTCATTTATTATATTGTTGTAGAGCTTCGTGCTCAGGGTGGACAGCTCAGCTCTTCCTGGATACATGAAGATGGAATTCGCGCAGAAAGGGATGAATTTAAAAAGCAGGAAGACCATCCCGTTCATTCCATTGTTTGCATGACAGACCTTTTCGAAAATCAATGCAGTGAAATTTCCGAGGATTTCAGCGAAATTCATGTTTCTGACCAGACTCAGGAGCTTTTATTGTCTGATAATCACAGAATTCAATGCGGCAGTTGAAATATAATTCGAAGCAAGATCCGACTTTCAGGTGAATTCATTTGTTTTTTTAATTTCAAAATTCCCGCAATCCCTGAATTGCATTATTTAAAGCATAAATGCAATTTCAGTGATTAAATTTGCCGAAGAATTTTGCAGGTTTCAGAACTTTATCTCAATTCCAATATTAAAAAACGGAATCAAAAGATTCTGTTTTCCGGCAGGTATAACAAGCGGAGTCAGATCGGATCCAGTCTGTGCCGTCGGATTGTTCAGAGAGTATGGACGGCTTGAGTCCCAGGCGCTTGCCGTTTCATTTTTTCGAACATAGAGATTCAGAGCTTCAAAAAATACGTTCCCATAACCCCATGTGTAATTGATGAAACGGTCGATGCGGATATCCAATCTGTGGTATGGTTTCAGACGTTTTGTATTCTTGAAAGGCGAATATTTAGGATCAAAGACAGGTCTGTCATTTTCGGGATTCCATGGGTCTCTGTTGTAGGTGATCTTTTCAACGCCGATAATTTCAGTATAAGGCGTGGAAGTCTGGTATTTCCATCGAGCTCCGAAAAGCCAGTTCGCATTGATTTTGTATCCGTAGACAATGTTAATAATGTGCGTTCTGTCAAAATCAGCATAGCCGTCCTTTGTATTGTCGTACAGGTTTATGATACGTCTTTCATCTGCCGTATAAACAGTAAGCTCTTCTTCTTCTGTAATGATATGCTGATGGTCGTTGAAAAGAGAACGCGACCATGTATATGAAATCCAGCCGTACCAGCCTTTTTTTGCGGGAGCTTTGGCTTTTTTAATATAGATTTCATATCCTTCAGAAAATCCTGTTCCGTCATTGGAATAATAAAGCGGCTGATTGAAAAGGATGATATCATTGTTTCTCGCCGCATTTGGTCGAAGTATTTCCGTGTCAATATACTGAACAGGATCTGACATGCGGTTGATGTAGTCCTGATTCAATCTCCAGGGCCTGGTTATATAGGGATCTACCACTGCAATATCGCTATAGTAATGGCGAAATCCTTCAACTTTAAAAATCCAGTCGCGGTATTTTTGCTCAATTCCTGCCGCATAATGTTCGGAGCGTTCCATTCGTAAATTTGGATTTCCGGATGTCGGAGAAAGCCATCGCATATCGGGGAGCTTATGATGAAGGCCTGCTCCTGCAGACAGCGTTGTTCCGGTGGAAAATGCGTAGGACATGGTTGCTCTCGGGTCAATAACCTGCTGTCCCGTCATGGAAAATCGGTCCGATCTGACTCCGGGCTTGAATTCAAAGCCTCCTGCGCGAAAGTTAAACATAATCCATCCGGCAGTATAGTTTGTATTGAATCTGTCATCCACAGGAACCGTTTCAAAATCAGGGTTGATTGTATCGTGAAAATCAGGATTGGGGTCGGAGGGATCGATCTGGCGAAATGTTTTTCCAGTAAATGAATATCGGTGAAATCGTTCTTCCAGTCCAAGATCAATAGAAAGA
>JAOUOA010000155.1 GCA_029880625.1 Spirochaetia bacterium | reverse complement strand
TAGAACCTGAATGTATTCAAACACAGCATAACCGAACAGGATCACTGAATCCACTTCACTGTCGTCCTGGGTTTCAATTTGATGATCTTTCCATAGAAAATACTTATACGATGCCAGATGATGCTGCAGACTATCCAGATTGAAAAGGACTGCCTGGGGCCGTCCTGTAATCAGCCGCCTTCCGTATTTTGCATCGATATTTTTCTGCTCTTTTAAAAGTGCGCATGCTTTTCCGAATATGCCTTGAAGGGGTTTTTCGTCAAATTCAGAATCGGCAAACTGAGCATCGTACGGTCCCAGCATACAGTAACGGTCATTAAAACGTTCCGTAACAGCCGGCGCCTTGCTTCTGAGAACCGTATAAATTCCCCCCAGCTGCGAACAAACTTCCCAGGCTGCTTCAATCAGGTAAAATCCGTCATTTATTATTTCTGTTTTATCTTCCACAGGAAGCATTTTAAAATCCCATTGGAATCTATCAAGCGATTCAGGCGTGTATATGATTTTTTTTCTGACTGGAAACGTCAGAAGAAATGAAGTCTTTTAGATGAAGTTTCAATAATTCTTCTGAAAATACTGATTTTCATCATAAGCAAACCTGCGTCCAATTGCTTGACAGAGTGCATGATTTCATGTAGTTTTAAGCATGTTCCTTTTTGCATTTCGAAATATAATCCGGAATAAACGAAGGACATTCACATCCCTTTTCTTAATTATATCCGGCACGTTTCTTGTAATGGCTTTAAGATTTATTATGTACGGATTTACTCAGGATATGATCGCCCATGCAATCAAGCTGGATTCTGGCTTCCTTGAAATTGCCGCTTATGGATGGAAAGAAAAACCATCCCTGTCAAGAGCTCTTGAAGTCGATTCTGAGCTTTTAACAGGGATCTCAAAAATTTCGGATGCTTCCTTATCGCTGCGGATACGAAGCGGAGGGCTTCTTACTTTCAAAGATAAAACAAAATTTGTTTCCATCCTTGCTTCAGATTCGGAACAAGAAAAAAAAATTACAAGAATACAGAACCTGTACATTCAGGGTGGGCCGCCTTCAGAAAATCCTGAAATTGGAAATGCATCTCTGGGCTACAGACTTGCAGAATCGATGGGACTTGTTCAGGGTTCTGAGTTTTATATTATCAGTTCGCAGTTTGACGGATCCATGGGCGCCCTCCGGGCAAAGGTAAGCGGAATCTACAAAACCAATAATTCGCAGCTTGATAACGGAAGAGTCATGGTATCGCTTACAGCCGGACATAAACTGTTTGGCACTCAGGATTCTGAAAATCAGAAAGAATATTATACTTCGATTGCGCTCTCCCTTGAAGATTATCTGCAGGCGGAAAAAATAAAAAATAAATTTCAGCAAACATTCCCCGAGCCTAAAAATATTCCTGAACTGCGTCCTGAATTTACGGATATCTATGAGCCGGTTGCACTGGACTGGAAAGATTTAAATCCGGGGATGGTGGAAATGCTGAGTGTTGCCGGAATTAAAATGGATCTATTTATGGTATTTTTTATTTTGTCAATTTCTTTCGGCATCCTGAATACGGTACAGATGTCAATTCAGGAAAGGCTTCGTGAATTCGGCGTTCTTCTTTCCATCGGAACGCGTCACATTGAGATCTTAAAATTGATTTCTCTTGAAATCGCTCTTCTTCTTTTTCCCGGAGTTTTCATCGGCATCTTTTTTGCCTCGCTTCTTGGATTCTATCTGCATGCCAACCCACTGGATTTAACAGGAACAACTCTGGGCGATTTATACATGAGCATGGGAGCTGTTCCGCGCTACAGGCCCATTGTGGATATGAAAGAGCTTTTCAGCACACTGATCAGCCTGACCGTTCCTTCTTTTTTTATCGCTTTGATCAGCGTAAGAAGAATTTTTAAAATCAATCCTGTTGAAGTTATCAACATCATTTAAGAGGGAAGGATTTGAGAAAATATTTAAGCATCATACTGGTTTTTAAGATGGCATTCCGAAATATACTTCGTCAGAAGCGAAGATCATCGGTTGTGATTCTGACGGTTATGATTGCAATCATTTCTGTCATGATGAGCCAGGGATTTTTAAATGCCATGTTTGATTCAATGGTAGAAAAAGCGATTGAAACCGGTCTCGGGCATGTGCAGATCCGTCCTGCCGGTTATCTGGAGACTCGTCAGATCGATCTATATATTCAAAATCCCGGAGAACTGGAAAATCAATTAAACGGTTCACTGCCCGAAAACGTGCATTATTCCAGAAGGCTTGAGAGAGAAGCGATTTTAAGAATCGGCGCCGATGTAAAAGGCGTGATCCTGATGGGAATTGATCCTGCAAATGAAGGAAATGTCAGCACAATGCCGGAATGGATTCAGCAGGGAAATTTTTTTACAGACGATATTACCGGCAGTCAGAAGGGATATGAATGCCTTCTGGGTCAGAAAAATGCCATGATTCTGGAACTGGAAACAGGCGATTGGTTTATTCTGACCACGGGAGCTGCAGACGGAAGCAGCAAATCTTTCCGCTGCGGCATCAAAGGAATTTTTCACTCTCCTGTCTCTGCGCTGGATGAAGTGTTCGTGATTATGCGGATTCAGGATATAGCGCGGCTGCGCGAATCAGACGAAACAAAAACGGTCAGTTACTTTGTCGTTCACGGAAATAACATTTCAGAAGCGCCTTATATTAAAAAAATAATTTCAGATATCATGCAGGGCAGTTCTGATGCAATCCCTTATACCTATCGGGAGCTTGAGCCGACCATTGCCAGCTATTTTGAACTCGTCGACCAGTTTACCTGGATTTTTTATTTTATTATTTTAATTGGATTTGGAATTGTTCTGTTTGAATCCATAACCATGTCCATCTTTGAGCGCATGAGGGAAATTGGAGTCATGTATGCCGTGGGAACCCGGCCATTTTTTCTATTCTGGATGGTCATTATTGAAGCTTTCACTCTGAGCATGATCGGTACGGCTCTCAGCATCATTGCCGGAAGCATGATCATTTTGATTCTGGGATATTTTGGCGTTGATTTCGGAAATCTGGAATTCGGCGATCAAATGTATACTAGCAGTCTTGGTGTGGTTTATCCTTATATAACCGTCAGAAATCTTATTGAAATATTTATGGTAACTGCAATCATCAGTTTTTTTTCGGGAATTTATCCAGCTCTCAAGGCTGTGAAAGTATCGCCGATTAAAGCCATATACAACCGTCAATGAATTTTATTAAAAACCCTCTTCTGATTGTCATCTTCCTTTCTTTTATTGCAGGATTTGCCGTTCAAGAGCTTTCGATTTTTGCAGATTGGATTCCATATTTTATCGGGCTGATGCTGTACTTCAGTTTTCCAGGAATTGATTTTAAGATCAAAAGTATTATCCGTAAAGAATCGTTGATTGCTCTTCTTCTCTGTTCTCTGATTATGCCTTCGCTTGCCTGGTATGGATTTTCACACGGACAGACTGCAGAATTCAGAAACGGACTTTTTCTCGTCGCAGCATCGCCTTCAGGAATCATCATGCTGGTTCTTTCTCGTATGATCCGCAGCGCTGATCATAATCTGATTCTCGGCAATTTTCTTATGAGCCATCTTCTTCTGATTATTTATTTGCCTGTTCTGGTTTATTTTTTTCAGGGCAGTGAAGTTTCAATTTCAGCCTCTAAACTATTCATAAATACAGTGGTTTTGATTTCGATACCATGGGGGCTGGCATGGCTGACTCATCGATATTCCGCTGAAACCATCCTGAAGAATTTAAAAACCGCAGCTGCATGGATCAATCCTGTCCTTTTTTTTATTGTGATTTCTTCATCTCTGGCAGATGCAAAACGGCAGATCGATATCGATGCGGGACTTGCGGCCCTGTTTTTGATTGTTCTGTTTATGTATATTACACAGGCTTTCCTGGCTTACAGTGCAGGATGGTTTTTTTTCAGCAGAAAATCCGGAAACGCTCTTGCTCTTTCCGCCTCATCTAAAAATATTCAGCTTACTCTGGGAATTGCAATCTTAAATTATGACATATTAACTACCATTCCGATTGTTCTGGGGATTGTTGCCCATCACATCAGCAATGGCTTCTGGATCTGGGTTGTCACAGGCCGGGAAGATTCTCAAAAAGTAACTGAATAAAACTGTTTGGATTCAGGAAAAAAGCCTGATCCTGTTTTTCAAAGCATAGAAGACAGTTTGTACGAAAAATTTCAGGTGAATTTAATTTCCCTGTTTTTCCATCAGAAGCTTCCCAAGATTAAAGAACGTTTCGTCTTTTTCTCCAGCAGTGCTGATTTGAAGATAATGGTTTTCGCTCAGTTCATCAGGTTTTTCAAATACTGAATTGATTTTTTCAAAGTCTTCAATCCTTGCATCTGAAATGACATCCTTACCCGTCGATCTTTTTTTAAGCCTTTCTTTCATGATTCGGTCCGGAACAACTGTTTCAATAAAAATATAAGGAATTTGATGTTTCTGAAAATTTTCTATTATGAAGTCTCTGTATTTTTTTCTGGAAAACGTGCAGTCCAGAACGGCAGAATTCCCCGTACGGATTGATTTTAATGAGGCATCCAGGACGGCACGGTATGTTTTATCTGAAAAGTCCTCCGAATAAAGCTCTTTCTTTTTCGCATCTGGAGTCTGTTCGGTCGGCATCATTCCCGCCATGGTTTTTCTTATGGTATCGCATGAAAAAATTTCAATACCTGTTTCTTCGCTGAATCTTCTGGAAAGCCTGCTTTTTCCAGTTGCAATTCTGCCCATAAAAACAATCGCAGCTGGCTTTGACCCAATCAATGCATATTTTAAGGAAAGATGGAAATACCTCTGTGCATCTTGTATTTTTCCCTGCTCTTCTCTGACATTTTTCGCAATCATGCTGTCCACCTTGCCGCGAACATAAGCACGGTAGCATTTATAAAAATCCATCATCTGCTTTCGATCTGTATCGGGCAGGAATTGATTGAGTTTTTCGTCAAGAGAAAGCGCAAGATCGGAACGACCGTTGAAGTCAAAATCCATCAGCAGGAATCCAATATCGCATGCAGCGTCAATATAGCGGAATCTTTCGTTAAATTCAATACAGTCAAAGATGCACCAGGCGCCCCTGTGTTTATGAAAATGCTCTAAATGCATATCACCATGGCAGTTTTTAATCCAGCCTTGTTCCATGCGTCTTTGAAACAGATTTTCCTGCTGCTGATAGAATCTGTCTGTGTAAAGGCGGATCAGATCGAAAGAAGGTTTTGAAATGCTTGCGTTGATAAAAGCTTCTGTCTGTTCAAAATTTTCATCTGTCGTAATCTTTAATTTTGTTGTGCATCCCCAGTCGATGATTTCCGGGGTAACGGTCTGACGTTTATAAAAATCTGCCAGAAGAAGTGCAATTTCTTCAATGTCGCTTTCTGTGATTCGCCTTAGCCTCAGCCTTTCGAGAAAAAAGTCTTCGTCTGACATGCGGTGCATTTTTAAGGCGTATTCAGCAATAGCTCCATCCTCCAGTTTTGTGAAGGAAAATGAGTTGTTGTTTTTCCAGACAGGAAGAACTTCTATATAAATATCAGAACAGAGGCGCTGGTTTAACATAAGTTCCTGATTTGTGAAATGCTTTCTTTTTTCAATTGTTGAAAAGTCTAAAAAGCCCAGATTTATATTCTTTTTGATTTTATAAACAAATCGGTCTGTAAGAAATACATAAGAAGCATGGGTTTCGATTTTATGAACAAATTGCGTTTGGTCCGGATAGGAATCGGGATTCATAAAAAATTCAAGAAAGAATGTTCTGTAATTTTCACTCTGTTCCGATACCATAATTAAAGTATGAAAGGTATTTTTAATTTTACAACCATACTTTGCTTATCCTGTTTATTTTTTTTTAGCGGATGCATCAGCAAAGAATACAGAGAAAAAAACAAGAAATGGGAACTGGAATCGTTTCCCGTCACTCAAATCTGGGAGGAAAAGGATACATTGTATCCTATGATTTTATCCAGTCTTCCGCCGAATCCTTCCCGCAAATTGACTCTGAGTCCTCTTCCTCTTGTGGGAGATCAGGGCATCCAGGCCAGCGGAACGGCATGGAGCGCGGCTGCTGCATCCTCCTTTTACTTTTATAAAAAACGGAAGAGCAAAGGGTATTTCTGTTCTCCTGCCTTCCTTTATAATATGCTGAACAACGGTTCAGATGAAGGGATTGAAATTCATAGAGCTCTTGAACTGCATAAAAATACAGGATGCCCCGGAGAGCGTTATATGAAATATAAAAGCGGAGATTATACGACCCGCCCTGGAAGAAAAGCGCTCCTGGATGCTCCACAATATAAAATTCGGGGATTCGGCAGAGTTGATTTCAGCGACATAAATCAAATAAAAGGTCATTTACTGCAAAATTCAATTGTCATTGCGACTATAATTGTTTATGATAACTTCATCGAGTTAAAGACTTCTACATTTAAGCAGCCTGTTGGAAGAATTCGTGGGAGGCATACGGTTAGTGTTGTCGGATATGATGATGACTTACAGGCTTTTTTGGTTCAGAATTCTGCAGGAAAAGACTGGGGAAAGAACGGCCAGGCATATATACCTTATTCATGGTTTATGCGTCTTGCTGTATCTGCATACGTAATCTGGTAAAGAAATATTTCTTTACGCCTGGGCTGGCCGAAAAAATCTTACAACTTCTGAAGATTCACCCGGTTTTCGGTAATCTTTAACTTAAATTTAGTCTATGGATTCGGATT
>JAOUOA010000153.1 GCA_029880625.1 Spirochaetia bacterium | reverse complement strand
ATTTATAAATTTTCTAATTCCAGAATCATTTCAGGAATGGTTCTGGCTTTAGCCTGTGACGAATATTGTCCGCTTTCTCTGGCGCGCCTTTCCAGTTCTGCGAATTTAATAAAAAAGGTTGTTCTGTCGATTTGCGTTTCGTATGGGGGCTGGTTTTTTTCCTGAAAAACAAGACATCCGTCGCCCATAACAGTTCCCGATACAGGATTTTTCAGAAGATAAGGCTGTCCGTGCATGCGGCAGAGCATGGGACGATATTTGTACATTCTGCATCGATTCTCCAGTAGAATGGGGCATCTGGGATTCCCCCCCGCCTTTTTTTCTTCAACTGCAATGCGGGCTTTTTCAACGATTTCATTTTTTTCTTCTTCGGGAATGCTTGAAAGCCCTGCTTTTAAGAGCTCCATTTCAAGGACCGTGTAATGCTGGAAATTTGTAGTGCAGCAGTTTTGTGTACATCCATCGCAGGAAAATTGATAGATTTCCGCAACCCGGTCATATTCTTTTTCCATGTGATCAAACAGGTTCTGTAAATCTTCTAAAAATTCATCTTCCAATTGGATCACCCCGCAGAATATTAAAATCTCTGTGACCAGATTTAAAATAGGGAGCTTTGCAGTGGACTCATTTTTTGAGGAAGTTTTTATTTTTTATCTCTGTAATGATAAAATCCAAAAAAAAATATATCCAGAATGAATGTGTAATTTTATCAGCATGAGGTTGATTCGGATTCCTCCTGTAACTGGAATTTTATTTTTCAGGCGGTAAATGAAGATTGCATTCTTCTTTTGCCCGATGAATTTGGCCCGAATACATGAGCCCCGTCATGTTTCGAATTTTATCATAATAAGATTCGCTGTATTCCTGAAAAATATCCGATAATTTTTCTTTTTCCAGTTTTGAAAATTTTCCGTCAAATGCCGCAGCTATGGAAAGTAAATCCATGATCAATCTTTTTTCTGCTGCAGTCAGTGAATGAAAGTTTTTTACGAATTGGTCCCAGTCGTCCAGATTTTCGCTTCGGTCATATTCAATGACGTCCAGAAGACGGATCATCAGAATCAGCATATTCGGATGGTATTTCTGGGTTAATACAATTGAATTCCCGACAGATTGAAGGCAGCACAGTTTTGCTTTCGGAGACAGGCAGGAAAGGGATTGTTCCGTAATTTGTTCTGCAAGATGTTTTGCGAGAAGATTTCCAAAGAGACGGAGTTTTGCTTCTCTGGTCACTTTGTAAAGTACAGCGGAATTCCATAATCCGGTTATGGGAACTGCGATAAAATTTGTTCCAACGCGAAGAGCGGATTTTCCGATCACCCTTCGCAGAATCAGCTTGGCAAGGATATTGCTTAATATGACTTTCAGTTTGTAAAAAATGCCAATAATGAAAAGTTTCTTTTTTGAAATTTTCTGGAAAGGATCAATTCCCAGAATGTGGCGGACAGGATCAGGGATTTCAAGTGCAGCTCTCGAAAGTAAATTCGGAAGGTGAATCAGAGTATCTTCGGGATAAAGTTGATCGCCATGCCCAATTAAAAGAGAGAGATGAAATACTGTATAGATGGACATCCAGATCAGGACTGCAAATTCAAGGATCGTTAAAAGAAGAGTGATTGCCAGAACCCATGCATATTTTTCAAAACAGGGATAGCTGAAGACTTCCATGCAGCTGTTTTCGGGAAATGAGAGCTCCGTTACAGCAGAACCAGCTGCAGAAAGAGCTCCCACGATGAATGCCGTGACATAACTTAATGCAGTAATTTTTTTAGAGTGTTCAAGAATTTCTGCATCGGATAAATCTTTAGAATAAACAGGATCTTTTAAACATCTTTTTGCATGATAATGAAAAAGCTTAATTCCCAGTGTTTCATAAAGACTGGTTTTTTCTTTTGATCTCGGGAGATTTTTTTGATCTGCAGCCATTTTTTAATATACATTACTTTATCAAATAAACTGTATCCGCATAGCTGTCTCCAGCAGAAAAGGAAAAAATAATTGTTATGTATAGTTTCTTTTTTACGTCGTAAAAATTATGAAAACTATCCAAATTGAGAGTAGACAGAAAACACAAAAAACGATAAAATGATGATGTCAAAATATAAATTATGGATCTAATTTCTCAACAAAAACCGCAAATTCCATTGGATGAAACAAATTCTTATGAAAGAATGCTTGGGATTCTCCAGAAAAGACTGGGTGTGATTTCCATTGAGATTTCTCCTCAGGACCGGATTCTGTCCTGTTCTCCAAATTTTGCAGAATTTCTTGGTTTCAGTGAAACTGTAATAAATCATTTATCAACAAAAAAAATTTTTTTTGAAGAAACCTATTTTGATCTGTTTGGAAACAGTAATTTCTCTCTGAAAAAAGGAGATGTTGTGAATTACAGGGGCTATATGTATCATGCTTCCGGGGCAAAAATACTGGTCCAGATATCAGGATTCTGTCATGAAGAAACCGGAAATTTCTTTCTTACCATCCAGAAACTTGAACAGAAAAAAGGGAAAACCCTCAATACGGGACATATTCAGGAAAACCTAATTGCCCATGAAATTTTAGACCGCTACATTCCTCCTGAACTTTTCAAACATGCAATGTTTGCTGCCAAGCAGGGAAGAGAATTTATCCATGATGAAGTAAGATATTTGACTTTTCTTTTTGCCGACCTGGTATCTTTTACCAGCTTTGCTGAAGATAAAAAGCCGGAAGAGGTAATGGAAACATTAAATCTTTCCATCGGCGCTGCATCTTCAACAATTTTGCGCTGGAATGGAGTTGTGGATAAGATCATGGGCGATTCTGTTATGGCATTTTTTGAAGATCCTTTGAATGCAGTCATCTCTGCAGTTGAAATCCAGAAGCAATTCAGGATTTTCAATGATTTACGTTCTCTTCAGGAACTGGAAAATCTTGAAATAAGGATTGGAATTCATTCCGGAAGCTGTATCCACGGAAGCATCGGCATGGATCGGTACATGGAGTGGACTGTCATTGGCGATGCTGTGAATTCTGCATCAAGATTGGAAAAAGCCTGTCGAGTTGGAGAAGTTCTGGTTTCTGAAGAAACTGTGAAATTTTTAAAAGAACAGGTGAATATTCTCGAGTCGATCGATATTTCACTGCGGGGCAAGAAAAATAATCTTACTGCATTTTATGTTGATCGGGTTTCGTTTTACGGCGAAGACAATGAACTGATTGAGGTCGGCATTAATGACTCTTTCTGAATAATTCAATCTCAGTCATGTTCTTAAAATCATGATGGGTTTTGTCTCAATGAGAAGATTCATGCGAAAGCCTTTCCTGGGTGATTCAGATTTTGATTTGTTTCTTCTGAACGATTCTTCAGAAGGAATCGCAGATTAAAATAAAGTTTTTACTGGTGAAAAAAATTGTTTGCATATAAATCCGGTATATGATTCTATGAATGCTGATGTCAGGGCTTCTAACAAAAAAGAATTTATCCGACTGGGACCTTCGAAATGAGATGAATAAAGTGAATGTCCGCTGGGCAGTATTTCTCTTTACAATTCTGTATCTTTACAGTCTCTATTTTACCGGAAGCCGGGGTTTTGCTGAATTATTTGAAGATTTTAATTTCCGGTTTATATCCCTGACAGCTGCGACTGTTATTGTCTGCAATTTTATATACAACTTAATCCTGATCCGTCTTAAAAATAAAGATCAATACATTCATCCATCAATGAAGTATGCTTCAATGATTTTTGATCTGTTTATTGTCACGCTTCTTTTAATTCCAACCGGCGGCAGGGAAAGCATGTTTTTTCTGCTCTATATTGTCGTTATGCTTTCCAATGGAATGAGATACGGCATGCGTCTAGCAGTAATCGGGATTTTAATTTTTAATATCTTCTATGTGCTGTTTCTTCTTTATCAATTTTATCCTTCTTTAGAAATTAAAGGAATGAACAGTGAAATCTTAAAGGTCATAGGTGTCTGGGTCGTCGGTCTGTATATCGGCTATCTTTCAAGACGCTTCCAGATCCTCCAGAATGATGTTGATAAATACAGAAATCTTTTAAAAAAGCATCTGGAAAACGCCTCGTCTGAGTCAAACCAGAATTAAATCTATATACAGGAATAACTGACGCTATGAATCAAGGGAACTCTGAAGAAAAAAAACTCTCTTCATTTAAAAGAGGAAACGTGAATTTTGATCTTCTGCGTCCTGAAGGCGGAATTGTAAGAATAGAAAAAGCTGAAGAGGGAGACAGCAGTGCATACATAAAGAAAAGCAAACGGGGACAGTTCGATAAAAACCGAAAATCAAACCCAGTCGGAATTTTTTATATTGCCTCCTGGATTTTTATGGCGTTCAGTTCATCAGTTTTTATTGTATTTATGATCATTTCTGACGGTGGAATCCTCTGGCTTGCCACTCTACCTGTTGCCATTTCAGTTCTGCTCTGGTCTCTCGTTATGCTTGCCCTGATTGTCGCCAGACCCAGATAGAGCAATTTCATTTGCACGAAATGATAAATCATCCAGTTCTTTTTCAAGAATCTCTGTGTATTGCTTTTGAGTTGTTTCGTTCAGTTTGGAGGGTACAGAAATTGGTTTTCCGATTAATGCTGTTACTTTTGAAAAAGGAAGCGGAAGGGAAAAGTCATCCCAGTTTCTGCCCAGGATCTTTCTGGAAAATCCGAATCCAACTGGCAGAATAACACTGTTTGCTTTAGAGGCCACATAAATAGTTCCCGGTTTTGCTTCATAGATGGGGCCGTCCGGACCATCCGGAGCAATCAATGCGGGAAATCCGTCACGGATTTTTTTTACAAAGTTTAAGATTCCCGCAGACTGTTTTCCAAGAGAGGCATCCAGAACCTCGTAACCAAGACTTCGAAGAGTTTTGATGCCGATTTCTCTGAAAAAATGAGCAGGACTTTTTTCGTAAGATTCCAGTCTTGGATGATCAGTAAAAACCAGAAGACGTCTGGAATTAAAGGTGAAAAGAGCCGCATTGATAAAAGAATGCCATACAGCGATGATGTAATTATTTTCTCTTGCGTCTTCTGTTAAAAGGTTTTCTTCTCCTGTTATTTCAATTTCAAGCGTTGCCTGGTATACGCTTAAAAGGATGGACGTAAGAGTTGAGGCTGCGCTAGTAATGCCTCTGTAAAAGAAACGCTTAACAGGATTCACAGGAAGTGACATGATCTCAAATGATCAGAACCTGAATCAATCTGTCGAGATGAAAAATCTGGATTTTGAAAAAATTACAGGTGCAGTCCGACTCCGATGAGAACACCCGTGTCACGGTAATGGGCTTTCCTGTTAAATTTTCTGGCAACGATTCCCTGGTGGTAGATGCCTGTGTTTACGTGAAGGTATTTAAAGTTATAGCGAAACCCTCCCTCAATAAAAGCTCCGGCAGCGCCGCAGTTGTTTTTACAGCCGCCGAATTTGATTCCAGTATTTAAATAAGGGTCCCATTTCTTTGAGGGTAAAAAATGGTAGCTCAGAGAAAATTCAAACATATTGAAGTTAAAGGAAGTTTTATTATTTTCTCTGTCTTTTTCTCTGTTGAACTCTACATATTGAATGATTGGATTGAGAAGGATGGGATTGGAAGTTTGTGCATTGAGAATAAGTAAGTAATAATTGTGGTCCAGAGGATTTTCTTTTTCTTTAAAAGAATAATTTGCAGAAGTCATTCCAGCACTCAGGCCGAATTTGCGGGGTCGGTATTCAATATAAAACCTGGAATGATTTACAAAGCCTCTGACAGCAGGTCTTGGAAATTCTTCCTTTTTATAAAGCATGTACTGAGAAAATTGCTCCAGTCCGGGAGTAATACTTCCGGCAATCATGAGACTTCTTTCAAAATGATTTTCTGTTTCTGCTGGAAGCCTTCTGCTGTCTGTGATTGAAGTTATACCTGCAGATGTAGAGAAATTAATGCTGAAGGGTTTATAGGAATTGTTTGATTTTTTATTTGATGATTTGTTATTCTCATGGTTCTGTATCTTTTGAATATCTGTTTCATTTGTCTTTATTTCAGAAGGTTGTGAAATTTCTTTTTCTTCTGGAATCTCCCTGGGTACTTCTGGAGAGGCGTTCTTTTCTTGTGATATGCCAGAAGAAAAGGCGGTAAATAGCATTAGAATAGAAATTGTAGATAATAAAGCTTTTGTTCCCATATTAAATAGTATCACTGAAAAATAAAATAGGGACATTCAAGGAAAAAAATATTGGCCGAATTTCCTGTTTCGATTTTAATTTATTCCCTATATACAGAAAAAACAGAAAAACTTATGCCTGTTTTGTGTTCATTTTATCCAGGATCTCTTCTGAAATGAATCACCTATAAGAAAAATTTGAATGAAAAAGGTTAATATTTTGCAAAATACAGGAAGATGTCAGGAATGTCAGTTTTGGATCGATAGGGGAGGCCAGAATCTTGGCTGGTGCGTGAGTGAGAAAATCGCGGTCAATTTTGAAGAGTTTCAAAGCGACCAGTTTATGTGTCAGTGTGAAAATATTCGAACGCAGATGGATGATACCTACATTATAACCGGGATGGATTTTGGATGCATTCATCATGTAAAAAAAGCATGAAATTCTTCCGGAGCAGACTCCTTCAGGAGATATTCTACTTCTGATTATTTAAATCCTTGCTAAAAATATGCTTTTTCCGCTACAAGTTATTTGAACTGATTCAGCCGGGTTTTACTGAAATTCTCTACACCAGATATTCCAGAACAGAAAAACCGGTAAAAATTCATTTTAACCAGAG
>JAOUOA010000152.1 GCA_029880625.1 Spirochaetia bacterium | reverse complement strand
CGATCTCCTGAACCAGACGGTTCATCCTGTAAATATTTCTGAGGATGGGTTCAATAAAGCGCTTCAGGTCCGGATTTGTACATTTATCAGAAATTGTTTCTGCATAACCCTGTATACTGGTAATGGGAGTTTTTAATTCATGACCTGCATTCATAAAGAAATCTTCTTTCGTTTTTTCTGAAAGTCTGCTTTCTGTTTCGTCAAGGATCAAATAAAGAATCATCTCTGTTTCTGAATCTGAAGAAATAGGATGGCAGATCATTTTATAAAATTTTCCTGAAGTTTGTATTTCCAAATTATGATCTTCAGAAGAGCTGAGATTCTTTTCATTAATCTGCGCCAGCATTTTGTGGACGTGTTCGAGAATGCTGGAGTTTCGAATTGCCTGAAAAAAGGGTTTCCCGGTTGCATCGGAAACCATCAGATCTGGATCGATCATTTTGTTTTGAAAAAGAATCCTTCCGCTTTTCTCGACACAGAAAATTCCTTCTTCAAGACCGTTTAAAAGTGATAAAAAGAGCTCTCTATCCAGACTGAGAAGCTGAACTTTTTTACTGATATTTTGCATCCATAATTCAGTATTTTTAATAAAAAAAGCGCTGCTGTACATGCTGTTTTTACTTTTCCGTTCCTGTGCGGTTTCCTGCGGAAAATATTTCTGAATCAGTTTTTTGAATCGGTCAGTGCGGGATTGAGCATAACGACTGGAGAAATAAAAGTTCACAAGACCGGCAGCCGCTGAAACGGTGACTGCATAAAAAAAGAGCGATACCAGTTCTGTAAAATTAGTATGGTGAATTTCAAATTCAGGAAATGTAAATAAAATGAACAGGGTGAAAAGAAAAGAAATAATAAAAAAAATTAGAGAAGAGCTGTTTTTCAACTTTCATTATCTCCGCGGAAACGGTATCCTATTCCGCGTACCGTTTCCAGTCTTTCTTTTTCAGGCCCGAGCTTCTCTCTCAGCCTTTTAATATTAACATCGACTGCACGATCTGATATGTAAACATCACGGCCCCAGATTCGATCCAGAAGTTTATCGCGGGAAAATGCAATACCGGGATTTTCCATAAAGAGCTGGAGGATCCTGAATTCAATTAGCGTAAGTTCAATTTTGATTCCGTCTATTTTTGCCGTATGTCCATCCGTATCTACAGAGATTTTTCCGAAAGTAAGATTTCCGTGCTGGAGATCCGGATCAGTTGAAATTTTTCTGAGCTGGGATCTGACTCTGGCCATCAGTTCTCTGGGGCTGAAAGGTTTTCGAACATAGTCATCTGCTCCCAGTTCCAGAGCCAGTACTGCATCTGTTTCGCCTGAACGGGCAGAGACAACAATGATGGGAATATTGTATTTCTTTTTTACATTCTTGCAGAAGTCAAAACCGTTCATCCCTGGAAGCATAATATCAAGAATAATCAGATCAGGGATGTTTTTTTCAACCCTGTTCCATGCATCCAGTCCGTTATGGGAAATGCTGCATCGGAATCCGTCTTCTTCCAGATGAAACTGGATCAAATCTGCAATATCTTCTTCATCTTCTACAACCAGAATTTTCTGGCCTGTACCGTATTTTTGACCGGACGAGTTATGATTATGAACCGTTTTCATCTTCTTTTACAGGAGTCTCTGCATATTTCTATAGAGAATTTTCACTGAATAGCAGTTTTCAATCCAGGAATGATAATGAAAAAAAAGACGTATGAAAAAGAGATCCTGTATTTACAGATATGAGCGGGCGAAGGGACTCGAACCCTCTCCAGAAGCTTGGAAGGCTGCTGTGCTACCGTTACACTACGCCCGCCTGTAAATAAATACTATCATACTGAGATCGTTACGGGGCTCATTGCGTCAAGTACATATTTGAAAAAAATAAGGATTCCGGCTGAACAAATTCCGGAATGGCATAAATCCATTAATTCAGTTGATGGGATTCAGGCCTGCCTTGCCGATATAATTGATTTCAAATATATCGTAGTCAGATTCTCTGATTCCGTCCACATAGGATACAGAAACGCCGAAATTGAATTCTACATCATAGACCATTGTTTTTTTGGCAAGATCAGCCATATTTTTATCAACAATTGAGGAAGGGTGAACGGTATCATTTTTTCTGTCGTAATAAATGATTTCATAAGTTTTAATTGTTGTTCCTCTTCTTTCAATACGAAGAAATTTCCCGTGTACAGAAAAATTTCTTTTATTTCCCGTTTGTTCTACAATATACTGTTTTGTAAAATCTGCAGGCAGATTTTTTCTGATTTCAAAGCAGTCAATAATTTCAAAATCAGTACCCAGTTTGATTGACTCTACTCTATGAATTTTATAATGGATCATCATTTCCCGATCCAGATTTTCTCCGACATATTTGATTACTCTTTTATTTGTTGTGCGAATGCTGAAGCGCTGAGTTTTCAGAACCGGGGTATAACAGGCATCACTTTCATCACTGCATTTCTCAAATCTGTCATAACCGGCCCATTCCAGTGTTCCTTCAAAAGAGCGGTACATAAAACCTTTATTTTCAAGTTTGATGGGACGTGCAATTGCCCATCCTTCAGCGTAGACTCCTGCAGCTTGAAGGGATCTTCCGGGGGACAAAAGAAGAATAAAAATAAAACTGATTAATAATCCCAGAAAAATTCCAGTCCATTTCTGTTTCATATAAGTAGGACGATTTCCAGAAGTTTTAAGTGCAAGCAATTTTCAATTTTTTGTAAAAAAAGAAGAATGGACTTGTAAAGCATATAGAGTTGAATTTAATTGTAATTATTCAATTTGTGAGAAAATCGTATGCCTTTTAATCCCTCTGATATTTTTATTGATCATTCAAAATTTAATTTAGATTTTGATTTCAAAGAAGCCGAGGAGGCAAAAAATATTCTTGAAAATCGCACTGGAGCCGGCAGTGATTTTCTGGGGTGGGTGGACCTTCCGCTTGAAATCAATCCTGCTCAAATCAAGGCGCTGCGGGAATCTGCTGAGAAAATCAGAAAACTGGACAGCCTGATCCTGGTTGGAATTGGAGGATCATACCTTGGAGCAAGAGCCGTCATTGAAGCTTTAAAAAATCCCTTTCAAAATGACTTTCCTATCCATTATCTCGGACATAACCTGGATGCTTCCTATTATAAGAAACTGCTGGATTCTCAGAAAGGCCTGCGATATGCTGTCAATGTTATTTCAAAAAGCGGCACAACAACAGAACCTGCAATTGCATTCCGGCTTCTCTGGAAAGATTTATCTGAAAGATTTGATTCTTCTTATTTGAAAGATGCAGTGATTGTAACAACCGATGCTGAAAAAGGCAGCCTGAGAAAGCTGGCAGATTCAGAAAATCTTACTTCTTATATTGTTCCGGATGATGTAGGCGGGCGATACAGCGTTCTGACGCCGGTCGGTCTTCTTCCGATTGCTGCTGCAGGATTCGATATTCAGGAATTTGTAAATGGCGCATCTGCCATGCGTAAATACTTAAAGGATACTGGAGGCGAAAAAAATCCCGCAATTAAATATGCCGCTCTCAGAAATTCGGCATATCGTTCTGGAAAGAAAATTGAAATTTTTGCTTCGTATAATTCCAATCTAGCATTATTTGCAGAATGGTGGAAACAGCTTTATGGAGAATCCGAGGGGAAAATGCATAAAGGGATTTTTCCTTCTTCGGTGAATCTGACAACAGATCTCCACTCCATGGGGCAGTGGATGCAGGACGGCGAAAGAACAATTTTTGAAACGGTAATTGATGTTGCAGATACTGAGAGAATTTCAGTTCCAGAAATCACAGGAAGCGATGACGGACTGGATTATCTTGCAGGAAGAGATTTAAACGAAATCAACCGTGCCGCGCTTTCTGCAACCATACAGGCTCACAGTGAAGGCAGAGTTCCATGCATGAGGATCGAAATTCCCAAAGTAAATGAAGCTTCTCTGGGGGCTATGATGTATATGTTTGAATATGCATGCGGAATTTCAGCTTATATGCTGGGAGTGAATCCTTTTGATCAGCCCGGTGTGGAAGCCTATAAAACGGAAATGTTTAAGAAGCTGAAAAAACCCGGGTATTAAAATAGTTTCGGCGGAAAGTAGATGTTTCGCAGAAAATCTAATGTATTTCCAATATTGAAAATGAATTTGAAAAAAAGATACCTGCTGATTTTAATTATAATGCCGGCGCTGACCGGCTGCACCGATGCCTTTTCGGGACAAAACTACAGCGTCGAATGGAATCATTCTCTTGTTAAAGCTCTTCAACAGTCAAGAGCAGAAAACCGGCCTGTCCTTGTGAATTTCCATTCTGACAAATGTCTTCCCTGCATCCGTATGAAAAAAGAATTTTTTACACTGGATACTTTCGGCGAATTGATTGAAAAATACCGAATCATTCCCGTTATTGTGGAAGCAGAAAAAGATCCTGAAAAAATGGCACTGGTTCTGAAAAGATACGGAGTCCACGGGTATCCGACTCTTTTAATTCTGGAAGGGAAAGGCCGTGAACTGGGGAGAAGCGAAGGTTATCGTTCTGCTGACATTGCTCTGGACCGTCTGGAAAAAATAATGCGTGATCTTGAAGAAAAGCAATGAAGGGGCTTAAATTCTGAATAATTCGAGGACTTCTTTCATCTCGTCTGCTGAACTGCATTGAAGAACTTTTTGGGCAAGCTCTGAAGTCCCTGCAATTTCAAGAGCTTCCAGTGTGGGTGTGATTCGCATGGCCGATGACCAGGAAACGCTTAAGTCCCTGATTCCAAGCCCAATTAAAACAGGAATCACAGCAGGAAGTCCTGCAATTTCTCCGCATACGGAAATGGGCAGGCTAGTTTTGTCAATTGCAAGCTTCATCATTCTGATTACGGAAGGCTGATAAAAAAGATTTTTTTGATGTTCTGATTCAACTCGGTTTAAGGAAAGAGTGATGTGTGCCAGATCATTGGTTCCGAAGCTGAAAAAATCCGCTTCTTTTTCAAAAACATCGGTCATGATGCAGGCAGCAGGCGTTTCAATCATAATTCCCAGAGGGAACCGTTTCTGGTCATTTTTTAATTCTGATAAAATCGCTCTTACTTCTTTTTTAAATTCATGAATTTCTTCAAGAGTGCTGACCATCGGCAGCATAATCCTGCAGTTCTGTTCGGGATAGTCCAGTTCTATTGCAGCCTGGAAGATCGAGCGGAGCTGGGACTGCAAGATGTTGCGGTGTTCGAGCAAAAAGCGGATTCCCCTCAAATCTCCGATTTCCTGAGTTATGTTAGCATGTGTCAGAAGAGGAATGTTGAAGGTTTTATCATCGCCAATATCAAGCATGCGAAAAGTAATGGGTTTTCCGTCCGCTTCTATAAGAATTTTTTTGTAAAGTTCAATCTGTTCTTCCAGGCATGTAAAAAGATCAGGGTGATTCAGGTATAAAAATTCAGTCCGGAAAAGTCCAACACCATGTAGATTCTGAAGATGTGTGTTGATTACAGTGTTTAAATCGTCAAGATTAATCCAGATGCGGATATCGCCGTCGCTTTTTTTTACTGGAGAATATACATTGTCTGTGTTTCTGCTTTCTTTATAATACTTTAAAAAATCTTCAAGATCACTGTCGTCAGGATTGGTGATAAAGACGCCGTTATCGCCGTCAATGAAGACGACTTCGCCTCCGGAAAAATTATTCAGAAGATTGTCCACACCAACCAGAGCCGGAATTCCCCGGTCCCGGGCAAGGATGGCCGTATGCCCCGTCACGCCGCCTTTTTCGGTAACAATCCCTGCAATTTTTTTTCGGATCCACAGCAGAAGGGAAGGGCTGAGTTCTTCTGCAATAAGAATGTCATTTTCGTTCAGGGACATTAAAAAAGGAATTCTGATATCGCTTTCAGTAATCCCCATCAGGTTGGAAAGAATTCTGTTTGCAATATCTTCAACGTCAGCCATTCGTTCTCTGAAGCGGATATCGCTGGTTTTGTTCATTATTTTGCGGTAGCTGTCGATTACCGTTGCAAGAGCCCATTCAGGATTGTAATGTTCTGATTTTACTTTTTCCTTGGTTTCATGAATCAGCATTGGATCTTCAAGAAGAAAGATCTGAGCTTCAAAAATAGCCCGGTATTCTTCAGGAAGATGTGACGATTCCAGAAGTTCCTGGATTTGATTTTTGCTGCGTTCGCATGCTTTCTCAAAACGGATGATTTCAGATGACAGTTCATCGTTTGTTATGCTCCTTCGAGGAACCGATGTTTCAAAATCAGGGAGAAGGCAGACTTTTCCGATCGAAAGTCCCGGGGAAGCCCCCACACCATTAAATACGCGGCGGTTTAAAATCATTTTCTCTTTTTCTTGATGAGAAGTCTTTTAATAGCAATGTATGTTGTATCGTCATTTCTGCTTTTAAGCTTAGTAAACCATTTCAGATTAGATATCATTTTTTTTATGATCTTAAATGCATTCCGTTTCGCATTTTTATGAAATGTATTGAGAATTCTTTCCATTCCGTAAAACTCTCCGCTCCAATTTTCGCATTCGTAGGCGCCGTCTGTGAACATGAGAATTGTATCGCCCTTTCCAAGTTCGAATCGGGACTGGGAAAAAATGTAGTCTTCCATAATTCCTACAGGAATTCCTTTTGGGTGGATTTCTTCAATTTCCTGGCGTTTGTGGCGGTAGACAAGAATAGGAGGCGATCCTGCACCGCAGAACTCAACAGTACCGCTGTGCTGATCAAGGATAAGAACAATGAATGTGGCAAACTGGGTATCCGAAAAAAAATCAATTGAGATTTGATTTATC
>JAOUOA010000151.1 GCA_029880625.1 Spirochaetia bacterium | reverse complement strand
CATCATGAATTTTATAAAAAATCATGCACAGTCGCTCGAAGAAAGCGTAATTCGCTCCCACATTGAACTTTATGTTAACGATTTTTCTCTGGATACTGGAAGCGAAGGCAGAGAAGCCATTCAGGCGCTCAAAGAAGCTGCAGAACAAACCGGCCTTTTATAATTCTTATTTTCTAATTCCCGGATAGGATTCCATAATCATTCTGGAAATTCGTTCCGTGAACTTTTCCGCTCCGTACCAGCTCATATGATGAAAATCGTAAAACAGCTGTTCTGGATATCCGGATGATTCGTCGTACATTTGGAAGTTTGGAAGCTCCCCGCAGGCAAGAAAATTCAGATACCCTCTGTACCAATCCGTACCTGCATACCAGGAAAGAGCGATAGGATTTTCCGGAGCATTCACAATTAAAAGAGGTGCATTTTCTGAAACAATTTTTTTCCATTCAAAGTAAGCCTGAAAGACCGGATATTCCGGATCAAACTGTCTTTTTGCCATTTCCTTTTTACTCTGCATGATAGCCTGCAGATATGCCATCCCTGCTCTGTCAAAACGCATGAGTCGTTTTTCAAAGGATGCTCTGTATTCAGAAGAAGTATATTGCAGATAAAGATCGTCTTCCCTTCGCAGTTTGCGAACCCAGGAATGCCTGGAAGGACCCGTTCCCGAATTGTCTGAAAGTCTGCCTCCCAGAGTATCAGCAAAAAAATCTGAATAAATGCCCGGATGAATTTTCATGCAGATTATTTCCCCTGCAGAGATCCCCTCAAAAAAAAGTTTCTGCCATCCAGGTTTCAAGTTTTTACGAATGTATGCGCCGCTGCAGCCCCGGGAATACTCCAGATATACAGTAGATGATGTGATCATCTGAGGATAAATCTGAATTTCAAATCCTTCTCTTTGATAAATTTCATTCCATTGGATTTCAATTTCCGTTCCAATATGACCGTTATGATTTACACCGCCTCCGCCTACATCTGCTCCGGTATAGTAATGATAGGAATGTTTTTTCCCAAAACGATTTTTATAATAACGCGCAAAAGGCACATGAAGGATATTTCTGTATCTGTAGGTTGCAAAGAGACAGGACATCATCGTACGGATTTTTTCATCAAAAGTCAGATATCCTGAAAAATACTTTAGAAGTCCGTATGGGCCCAACAGTTTTAATTCTTCTGTTTCAACAACAGATCTTGCAAATGCATCCAGAGCATTTTTTTTTCTTTCTCCTGTTTGATCAAGGTCATGAAGGTTCCCGAGGACAAGGGGCCTTTCAAGACGAAATTCAATCATATTGACCGGGTGGATGACAAGATCCGGCTCAAGAGAAAGAATTCTGTCAGCTGTACTGAGAAGGTTCACGCTGTTCTGTCCCTGATGCGTGAGAAGCGAAACAACAACCCTGGTTTTTCCAGACGGCAGTTTTTCCAGAAACGTTTCCTGATTTAACAGAGAGGCCAGATGCTCTTCATTGATAGAATACTCAGCAATGGAGCTTCCTGCAATCAGGATTAAAAAATCTTCGGAAGTTCGATTCCGTTTTATCTGACGGATTCTGTATTCATAGTTATAGTGGGGTTCTGCGCCCCAGGCGGTTTCATTGGGGAAAACCCATGCCAGATACCGCGAAAATGCGGCATCCAGAAGAAACAGGGATGCCGCAAAAAACAAAAGAAATTTTAAATTTTCACGGTTCAAAGGAGAAAAATTACAACGACAAGAGCGTAAAGCGGCGTTAGAATTCCAAAAGAGTACAGCATGTATTTTCCGAAATTCGGCATTGCAACCCGGTTCTCCTCAGCAATGGATTTTACCATAAAGTTGGGCGCATTCCCAATGTACGTATTGGCTCCCATAAAGACCGCTCCGAGAGAAATCGCAGCAAGTTCAAGCGAAAGATTGTCAAGAACGAACTGAATAGTCTCATTTCCCTGAGCAAGAGAAAGAAAAACCAGATAGGTCGGAGCATTATCCAGAAAACTTGAAAAAAGCCCGGTTCCAATAAAATACTGCCAGGGTTCCGAAACTCCGAGAGCGCTTCCATTTTCTTTGAGAAGAATGAGCGCAGGAATCATCGTAATAAAAATTCCTATAAACAGGTAGGCGACTTCAGTGATGGGATAAAAAGTAAATTTATTTTCTTCTCTGAACTCTTTTCGCGTTGTAACAGACGAAAGGATCATCATCAGGATTAGGAACGGGACCTGAAGAAGCTTGAAAAACTGATTCGTGGCAACCAGGCTTTTAAAAGGTTCATAGTTTTCATTTACAAATGCAACAATCAGAATCACGCCTGTAACCCAGATGAAATTCACCTGGCCCTTAATCTGTATCGGTTCCAGAAATGTTTCGTCTTTTACGATATCGGCGCCTGATTCTTTTTTATATGCTTTTGTATCCCATATATAATAAATCCCGAGCAGAATCACAATCATAAAAATCCACTCTTTTGCAAGACCGAATGTCCAGGTAAAGGGAACTCCTTTTAAGTATCCGAGAAAAAGAGGAGGATCGCCGAGCGGTGTTAAAAGACCGCCGATATTGGAAACCAGGAAAATAAAGAAAACTACGGTATGAACCACATGTTTTCTTTCAGAATTGGATTTTAAAAGGGGCCTGATGAGAAGCATGGAAGCCCCTGTCGTTCCAATAAAAGAAGCGAGGCCGGCCCCAATTGCAAGAAAAATTGTGTTATTGAGCGGCGTTGCAGGAATATCACCTTTAACAACAATGCCGCCGCTTACATAAAAAAGAGCGGCAAGAAGAGTAATAAAAGGAATATAATCCAGGAGGAGCTGATGTTCCAGATCATGGAATCTGCCAATATAGATAATATAGACAGCTACAGGAATTCCCAGAACCAGTGATACAATCAGTTTATTTCTATTTTTATGCCACCAGTGTTCTGCAACAACAGGCATAACTGCAATACTTAGAAGCATAATGGCAAAAGGAATTACTGAAAAAATATTTGGACTGGCGCCGCTCCCTTCAGCAAAGAGCCCTGCCGGAACCATAAATATAGACAGTATAAATAAGAAAAAATACAGAACCTTTTTTTTCATTAAAACCCCCAAAAAAAGTGACCGTCTGGATATGACTTCAATCACTCTAATTTAATCAAGAAAATATTGATGTCCATACAGATAAAGGAAGAAATTTCAATTTTATTGAGTTCTGTTCCGACAAGGAGTCAGAGGGAAAATTATATTGAATGAAATTTTCTTTTTGAATACGGGATCATTGAAATTTCCGATTCCAGAAAGGCTTTTTTATTCTAAACATTATTTTTTAAAAAATATGCAACAATCCTGATTTTAAAGACGTTTATAACTATAGATGTCAAAATTATGATTTTTCAACAAAATTGAAGGAAATGACTTGAGAAAACCAACTGGATTTGCTTTATTGTATTTTAGAAGCATTTAAATGAAAACTCGCTTGAATCAAATAAATATCATTCCCATCGGACGGAACAGGCTTTACAGCTTTTTCATCCCTGTATTCCTTATTTTTCTGTCTTCCAGTTTTATTCTATCTGAACAGAACAATCTGGAAATCACCCCAAAAAATGCTGCTCCGGCAAGAAGTTATGAATCATTATCCTATATTAAAAGATTCCGGCCTCTTGAAAATTTTGGATTTATTCATATCATTCCCCTGGAAGCCATCATAGGAAGGCTTTACCTGGGTTCTCAAAAAACACCTATCCTTTCATCTTACATGGAACAGGGGAAAAACAGCTTCATTAAACCGGAAGCAATTCAAAATGACATCTCTGGAATCCTGCCTGCAGGTTCTCTCAGACTGCCAGATAGCCACCTGCACAGACAAAGAACCATAAAAATCTACAGAGTCAGTTATGACTCCATTTTCAGCATTGATCTTTACCAGATTAAATCACATGACTCCATAGGAAATTCCAGATATGGCGATAAACTGTTTGGTTCCATCACCATGGGTTACAGTTTTGGAAAAAATCACTTTCAGGGCCATGCTCCTGTGAATCTGCTTTTCGGAATAAGTTCAATTTACAGCACAACAGAAAGAAAAGACCTGGTGGAAATCCTGGGAACAGACTACGGAACCGTATTTTTTGTTCCGGGTCTTCAGATTTCAAGAGAATCAGTTATTTTCCAGGCCATGCTTGAACTGCCAGTATACAGAATGAATCCTGAAAATGCAATTTATCAGCAGCAGGATCTTAAAGCAAATATCGGGATGAAATACATTCTCAAATAAAACCCATTATTATCTCATCCGGGAAAGTTCAGGGAGACTGTACCTTTGCTGGATCCGCCTGTTGGTTTCATCCCTGTTCCTTGACGTAATATAGACCTGCATTCCGGTGCTGAGCTCCATCATATGGAAATTCCCATTCCCGTTTGATAAAATCCTATGAATTTGCGAAAGATCCGTAATTGATTGTCCGTCAATGGATTTAACAGGAACGCTTCTGATTTTTTCATATCCGCGGTTTACATCATCCGGGTAAACTCCCACAAGAACGATAATTCTTTCTTTGCCGGGCTTTTCTAAAAACCTCTGCGTATCAAAAAGGTAAGCCATTTCAGCCGCCCTGCTTCGCCAGGAAGATCCGTATCCGTCCCGCAGATAAGGCAGCGAAAGTTCCACAAAAACATAACCGCTTTCAATTAAATAAGGTGGAGGCCCTTCGACAATTGCAGGGATCCTTTCCGCGCTGCCGTCATAGGATTTCAGAGAAACGGTCAGTTTCGTCACATTTTTATTGCGAAGAACTTTTATAGGGATAGTTTCGCCTTCTTTTCTGACCCTGTCTCCGTCCCTGACAAAAAGAAGCTGGCCTTTCTGGAGTCCGAACTTGGGGTCGTTGTAAAAGCCTCTATCGTCAAGATTCCTTCCGGCGATACTGAGTATAATATCATTTTTTTCAAGGACTCCGAACACCGACGTGCCCGGGATCACCCTGGTAACAAGGGCCCCGGAAAGCTTCGCAGGCATCCCGTAATATTCCTTGAGCACAGGATCTTCCATGTTTTCAAGGTCAAAGCCCTGCGATACGAACGGAGACGAAGATTCGCTCCTGAATGCCTGGACGACAGAAGGAAGGATTGCCTGCGCTCGTTTGTCATTGTTCGTAAACCCGATAAAGCCGCAAAGCCTGTCTCCGCAGAGGAGGACGCCGCCGCCGTTGAAGGGTTCTGAAGTCCTGAAGAAGAGATAGGGCAGCGTTGTCGTTCCCAGATCCGATACTGCATTAACATCGGTGATTTTGACATCTTCGTTGTGAGCCCGAAAGTTTCCGTCAATGGACATGGCATTGACAATACGCCCCACATGAGGGTCTCTTCCGAATTCAATCGGCCGCAAATCATTAAAAAAGTCAGGATTTTCTACTTCGAGCAGAGCAAGGTTCGCTTCATTGTCTCTTTTAATGATTTTTGCAATGTTTTTTCTGTAGGATGAATATTTCCATACTTCAACAAGACTTGCATTTTGAATATCGCTGGACAAAACAAGGATACGGTTGCCTTTCAGAACAAGACCCGTCACAGTATAAGAATTTCCCGCCTGTGACCTCCAGGGCAGCAGATCATTGTAATGGATGGATGAAATCCTTACAAGGACAATCCCCTGCTTCAGTTCTCTGTCGGACAGCGTTCCTTTCGCCGGCAGAGCGGAAAGCTGAACCGCTAATACGAAGACAGCAAAAACAAACAGAATTGATTTCATATTTATAAATCCTGAGATTGATTTCATTTCCTTCCCTCCCCGGCGGCAGGATAACGGTCATAGCGTATGGAATATTTTTTCATAATCCCGGGGCCTGACCGCTTTACATCTTCTGATTTCAGGATCAAGGGTGTTGATTCATTGATAAATCTGATGGTAATGTATTCTGAAGCAAGGGCTTGATCCAGAAGTTCGTTAAAATGATGAAAATCTTTTACGGTCTTTCCGTTCAGTACATCCACAATCCTGTGAACGTACCGGTCCGCATAAAGATTCACAGGATCGGTAAGTTTCCGCGTCAACAGAACATATCCTTTCCGTTTTTCATGAAGCCTGTGAAGAATGTGGTAACCATAATGATACTGGATTTCTGTCCGCCCCAGGGACTTCCATACGTTCCCATATGCCTGCATCAGATCAGAATCCAACGGTTGGAAGACAAGACCTGCTGCAATTCTCATCCTTGGCGGAGTATCATAATTTCTTCTTTGAAAATCAATAATGTCTGTGGCCTTAGCCGGGAAAGAAACATCAAGAAATTTCCCTTCCCGAAAAACCCGGGTGCGGATCATGGTGCCGGGACTCAGATTATCCACAAGTTCTGAATAGGAGACCTGGTTACCGTTCAGCTCCACATCGCCGAATTGAGAGATTACATGTCCGTTGATTTCTGAAATCACATCTCCTTTTTTTAAGTGTTGATCTGTGGAAGAACCGGATAGAGTATCAATGACAATGACACCTGTATCGGGAGGATTTAATAATTTTCCGAAACCCAGGGCTGACTGAAGAACAGGATTCACAGTAGGGATGGTAATGGCCCCGAATTCAATATATCCGTCATAGCGATGATCTTTAATATCCTCCAAAAACCGGTTCACAACAACCGTTGGGATCAGATATCCCAGATTCTCTCCGCCTCTGTGAACCTGAAAAGCAACGCCGATTAATTTCCCGTCCTGAAGAGCCGGTCCCCCGGAATTCCCTGGATTGATCGCAGCATCGACCTGTATGGTCAAATGTGAATCAATGCTGGAATGAGAATAGACATCCATTTCCTTTCTGGA
>JAOUOA010000150.1 GCA_029880625.1 Spirochaetia bacterium | reverse complement strand
AAATACGAAAATGAAAAGAACAAATTTCCAAACTCTATCAAGTATATACTTATTTTCAGCGGCCATACTGATTTTTGCCGGCTGTTCTGGATCGGAAAGAAGCATATCAACCGGCGACAAAAGCCAGAGAGATTTTAAATGGTCAGGATTTGAAGGATTTTCCTGTTCTCCGGAAAATAGATCTGTCCATGATAATCCGAAAAATTTCTGCATAAACAGTGAACACCAGGATTTCCTCTATCTGCAGATTTCCAGTTTTTATGATTCAAAATTCATGCAGCTTGAGGATCAGTTAAAAATGATGTCCTGCCGAAAAAATCTCAATGAAATTATGAAACCTTCCTCTATGGGTAAATTTTTATTCTGTTATGCGGAACAGGCTTCCGGGTGCGACCGCGATGATCACTCCGAATTATATAACATCCTCCAGAAAAATATTCATAAAACCGGCATTTTAAACTGCTGCAAAATGGACGATAATACGGGCCGATGCAGCATCACAAGCAAATCCGAACAATGCCTGTGCACGGTATACATAAAAATCAACGGCGGAAATAAAACTTATATGGAAGCCCTTGAAGAATATTCCAGAACAAGAGAATAAAATTTCGCAAGTTTCTACGGATCGATTCTTTTTCTTTTATACAGAAGGATAATTACTGATTGTGATGATCCGATCAGGACGTCCCGGATCATTTTCACCAGACCTGCATGATCTATTTTTGATTTTGGCAGTACAACATTCACCTTTGCTGCATATCCCTCGGAGGCATTTGATATTCTCCTATCGTTTCAAGTAAATCAAAACCTGAACCGTCCGTAAGATTCAGATCCAGCAGTACAAGCTCAAACGCCTCTTCCGAGATCATTGACCTTGATTCTGGAAGAGTTTTTGCAAGTTTTATAATGCAATGATCATTTAAAAATACCATAACCAGACTGTGAATATCATCATCATCTTCCACATAAAGGATGGATGGCAGGCATTTCTTTCCTGGAAATATTTTCAATCGCATGAACCAGACGCTTATAATCAATAGGCTTTTGCAGCCAGTCCAGGACAAAGACAGCCCCGAAGGTGGTGTTGTAACGCAGCGCACATATCTGATACTGGTTTTTACGTTACTACTTAGTTCAATACAACGTTTTTTAAGAATGCATTGTCGGAGAAAAGTTCCTCATCTAAGGGGACCAAAATATATTGCTATTTTCATCTACAACAATCAAATAAAAACCATATCCATTAACTACATTGTATTTGCCTCCTTTTTTTTTAACACAAGAGACATTTATACTATATCTTCCAGGAGACATTGCTCCATTCTTTTTTATATCTTTTATAGAGTCCAGATCTGCAGTATGATAACCTACCCCGTATTTTTCAGGTAACACAAAATTGTATTCCAAATAATTTCGCTCATCATCCTTATAAAGATATTTTATAATATGAAGTTTGTAATCGTATTTACAGTCAGATGGGATATTAAATTTTATTTTTTTAGGTTCGTTTCTCTTGAAAACCCATCCTGGAAGTACATTTAAAAATACAAAATCTCTCCTGTGCCTGTAATAATTTAAATTTTCATCATATCCGGATATGATTTTATCAAACATCTTTTTTAATTTTTTATATTTATTTTTATGAATTTCTCTGATATCTCCAAACATTCCTGGATTTTTTCGCTTAATTGTAGCCCTGGCCGATCCCCCATATAAAATACGTAAATCTTCCGCTATTGTTTCATACATGTCGTCATATCCTTTTTGCCCAGGAATAGGATCGATTTTTCTTAGTTTCCAATATTTTTTCCAAAGAGAATTCCACCTGTTTTTATGCCGGGCTGGCAACATCCTTCTATGCACAGCATGCCCGAATTCATGCGCAACCGTTGTTGGCCCAACTTTCCATGACGGATGAGGATGAAAAACGATGATTTCTTTAGACGGGGTATACGTGCCATTTGTTCTACTGTCCAGAAAAGGACTCAAATACACCCTCACATCTTGTGTTAATTTTTCAGGGTATTTAAGATCCTGAATAGCATTGATTACAATATTAGGATCAACAAACATTCTTTCAGGAACCGTCTTTCCGCCTTCATATAGAATTGCTGTTTCAACAAATGTGTGTATCGAAAAATAGTCATATCTGGTTTCATGCTTTTTATATATTTCGTTTTCAAAATCAAGCAGTCGATTCATCCTGGAACGAAAAGCATTTTTGCTAAGAACCAATTTGAAGGTTATATTTGTATCATATAGCATTACCTTTTTGCCTTTGACAAGAACATAATCATTTCGATAAAACAAGAACAGTTTCTGAAGAATGATTGTTTCATTAAGAAGTTCCTTATATGTTAAATTATTAACATGTATTTTATCTTTTTCAAGGAATTCAATAAAATTGAATGATGAGATTTTTTCTGCCCTTGTGTAAATTTGTTTTAAGTAGCCAGACAAAGGAGGTCTTATTTCTTTTGCCTCGCTGTGCAGTTCTACTGCAGAAAATAAAATAAATAAACATAAAGCCTGAAACGTTTTAACCAAACTCTTCATATGCTAGCATCCTTGTATTATTCTTTAAATGACTTTCTATTCTTTCCACTTTTATTATTCCAGGAAAGTACCCCACATTTCATAAAGCCCGAACCGAAAGTAAGCCCTGAAAAGATCAGAGAATTTACCTACCTGAAAACTTCTAAAAAGAAATCTAAACCGTTATCTGTTGCTACGGGTGATTCCGGTACTGAAAAAAGCCCCTTAAAATTTAGATTTAATGAATTTTACTCGGTATGATATTGCGCTATGTTAAGGGAATCTTCCTGATATAGATAAAAAAATCTCTTGACTATAAACCCGAAAGCCCCACTCTGGGGAGGTGTTCTAAAGACTTTTGAATATCGCGTTCTATGAAAGATTTTGCTCTATCAAGGTATTCACTTTTTTTCAGTGATCCCGCCAAGGAGGTAGCCTTTCGGGAAGCTGAAAACCCAGCCGCAATACGCTCTCTCAACATTCAAGTGGTTATTGCCGCCACCTTCAACCTCCTCTTTATTTTTGGCGACTATACAGAAGCCATCAATCTTTCAACGTTCTGGACTCTCTTGTTCGTGCGGGTATCCCTCTCGTTCATGATGGTCGCCTTTCTCGTTGCGGTGCATCTGATCAGAAATCCTCTGCGCGCTGACTACATTATTCTGGTTGGCACCATCATCTACGCGATAGGATTCACATGGATCGGTAACAATTTGAATCCGAGCTATCTCACCGTATCGGGGCCAATCGTTGTTGTTGTAGCCTATTACCTGTTTCTTCCGCAGAGATTTGTATTCAGTATTCTTTCCGGAACCCTGGCCTCTCTTCTTTTTCTCTCCCTTTACTACAAGAAAATAGAAACCACTGATCTGGTTCACCCGATCACCTTGTCCTACATTCTAATAAACATATTCTGCATTGTAGACATCCGACAGATGCATATAAAAAAGAGGCGCATCTACCACACAATAGAGGTGGAGAAAGAGATACGTGAAAATCTCAGAAAGTCAAACCAGACACTAGAACAACTCTTTCGTGTCATCTCTCACGATCTTAGAGGTCCCATTGGCAACATCATGACAACCTTCACAATTCTTTCAGAAAATATTTTTGAATATGAAATGTTAAGCACTGAACAAAAGGAGAGATTCAATAAACTTCATACATTTGGTGCAAAACAAAGTGAATCTACTTTCGCTCTACTTGAAAATCTTCTTGATTGGGCTAAAAGATTACAAGGGGAAAAAAAATTAAAATTCATCCCGATGAGCGTGAAAAATATACTTGATCCTGCAATCGCTATTTTCCAATTACAGCGCGAAAATAAGGGCATCGCAATAGATTGTAATTATATTTCCGATCATCACTGGGTTTTTGTTGATCCAGAGAGTTGTCAGATAATATTTCGAAATATTATAGGCAATGCAATCAAATTCAGTCATCCCGGCGGAATAATAAAAATTTCTGTATCCTCAAGGGAGAATCAGATCCATATTGGCATTCAGGACTCCGGCCGGGGAATCCCCAAGGAAAAGCTTGAGGAGTTGCAGAAAACCCACAACACCGAATCGACCTTTGGCACCCAAAATGAGACTGGAGCAGGTTTGGGATTTCCCCTGATATTCCAATGTATTGAAGCGAATAACGGTTCCATTGACATTCAAAGCAAAGAGAATTTAGGCACCACAATGACTGTTTCACTTCCAGCTTCTGTCAGAGAACTCGCATGAAAAGACTGGCATTAAAAACGAAGCCGATTTCGGTCATCCGCGTTCCATTATCAACCTTCACTATCTGACTGTTATGAAAATAGCCGCTTGCCAGGTATTATTATTCTAAGAAAGTACCCCTCATTCAGTAAAGCCTGTTGTTAAAAATGGAATGGATGACTATTTCATGTTGTTCAATTGTATAAATAAGGGACATTTAGGCGGGAAATGGCACTTTTCACTGCAGATAACATATTTTATTATTCTTATTCCAGGAAAATACCCCGAATTCAGTAAAGCCCGAACCGAAAGTGAGCCCTGAAAAAATCAGAGAATTTACCTACCTGAAAACCCCTAAAAAGAAATATTATCCGTTATCTGTTGTAACCGGGTAATTCCGGTACTGAAAAAAGCCCCTTAAAATTTTCTTGATTTTATTATAACAGTTAGATTATTGTAGCCTCAACTCTATGGTAATTTCCAATTTTCAGGTAGTCGCGAAATTATAAGAGATATTTCGGCAGAGAATTGTGCTTTTTACTGTCAATAATACACTTTCGGTCATATTCGGACACAATTCCTATTTTTTTTTACCTGAATGTGGGGAAGTTTCCTGTGAAAGATATACTACTCAATTAAAAGCTTATTTTTTCTTAGCAACTTTGTTCATATACATTAGTTTATCGGCCTCAAGAACAGCCTTATCAACCGACTCTTCCAGTACGGCCTCACCAAAAGAGAAGCTCAGGTGATACTCTGCTGAAACATCTTCAAACTCCTGCTTTACTCTTTTTATTATATCTGTCGATGCGTTTTTTCTCAGTATAATTATAAACTCATCGCCACCAAACCTGATAATGAGATCGTCTTTACGAATATTTTTTTTGAAAATATTAACACAGAGCTTCAGAAGTTTATCGCCAACGTCATGGCCATGAGTGTCATTGACGGTTTTAAAGCCATCCAGGTCGACCACAACAATACGATCTCCAAACTCATATTTCAGCTCATCCATTATGTTACGGTTATAGGCCCCGGTCAGAGGATCAATAAGGCTCTTCTTTTTTATCTCTTGATAGTTACGATTAACATTGACGTAGTCTTGGGTCGCCAGCAAAGCAAGGCAGGTAATCACCGACAGGAATGAAAAATGGAAAAGGAAGATCGGGCTGAAATTAAAGACCACATTCAGGTAGGAGTATAACGTTACAAAAATAAAAAAAGAGAGCATAAAAAGAACGGCCTGATCCTTCAGACGAAATGCAAAGTAGAGCATAAATCCCCAGTTAATAAAAGAAAAGGCTATTGCATAAAGGTTGGCACTGCGCAGTGCGTATAGGTCTTCCTGGATAAGCAGATATACATCCAATCCAATGGTCAGGGGGAGTAGAAAAAAGGCTATTTTTAATTTTTTTCTGTATAACAGTTCAATCCCGGACATAAAGAGCCATGAACATAAAATTCCGGTTGCTGTTAAAAGTTTTTTTATCAGTAGATACTCATCTGCGTTTCCGCTGCTCTCGCGTAACATAAATTCAAAGTTGTAAAAAGTTGCAGGTAATCCTGAAACCATGAAAAAAATATATGCTGACCTGTGTTCTTTGCTGGCCAGTGCGAAAAATGAAAATAGCATTATAAACGCCGTGTAGACTCCAATCGAAATTGAATAAATATTATTTATGATCAATTTTGAAAAGAAGAGAAAGGCGATATTTCCATTCTGCGTTACTATGTACGGTTTTGATATCATCCCGGCTTCATGCTGGCCGGTCATCTCAAATTTCAACTTGCCGCTGCTCAGGTTGGTCGGCAGCTCAACATAGTGAAACCCAGTCCACATGTTGGCCGAGATATCGTCTGTACCATATTGATATATTTTCTGATCATCAACATAGACTCGCAATTGATTGCCGCAGACTCTTGGAATGACCAGAAGATCGCCGCTACTCCATTCGATCTGATTGGTTAAACTTATCTTAATGCCGTCTTTGAGAGAGTAATAAAATGGAATCTTAGTTGATAGTTGTTCAGCCTCCTTCAGCGATGCGCTATTAATTACTACATCTTCCCAGTCGTCAGAAATTATCACTCCTCTCGGCTCATAGAGAAAGTCATACGCCGCAAAAATGGCATAGAACAAAACAAACGATAGGGACAGGGTTCTTATATAAGAAATTAGTTTTGTATTTTTAGAGGAGAACATGGCAATTGTGGAAAATATAGTATTTTTTTATTTTATTATAGGAAAGTACCCCGCATTTCATAAAGCCCGAACCGAAACCAGCACTGAAAAAATCAGAGAATTTGCAACCCTGAAAACCTCTTACAAGAAATAAACCCCGTTATCTGTTGTAACCGGGTGATTCCTGTACTGAAAAAAATCCCTTTAAAATTTCGCGGCCAAGCTCAAGAGCATTTTTATCCCCCAAACACGGATATGCAAGTAAAAAATTGTTGTTTTTATGTCGGATTGAATACTGCAGCGTAACCACTACGGGCCGCGTAAGGGCCGAAAATAACCCTTCTGAAGAATAAAATTCCTCCGAA
>JAOUOA010000149.1 GCA_029880625.1 Spirochaetia bacterium | reverse complement strand
TTTTACAGCCGGGGAAGAGCGTCTTCTAAAAGAAAATCAATTTTCAAAACCAATGCTGTGGAGTCTCTGGGCATGCAAGGAGGCGGCTTTCAAGGCAATCTCTGCGGAATTTCCGGGAACTCCGTTCCGGTGGAAAAATTTTGAAATTCAGAGAGATTTTAAGACTATTCATTTCGCATCTCATGAATTTTCAATCCGCATCAATCAGAATGAAGAATATGTTCATGCAGCCGTATGCGGAAAAATTGAATGCGGACGAATTGTTCAAAATCGTTTCTGCACAATTACAAGCAAAATCGGACGTATCGACCAAATTGAAGAAAAGTTCGAAAAAATGAATAAGCCGAAGATTGAAATTCGTAAAAATGAAATTTTTTCTGAAGAATTTCTTTCTAAAAATACAGTTATAACATTAAATGAAATTCTGAGAAGCGAAATCGATGAATCAGCTGCTGTAAGGATACTGGGGATTGAAGCCATTTCGGAAAAATACGCAATTGGATTAAATGATATTTTTGTTACAGGTGTTTCGTCGGGAAGATCTGTGCCGCCGTTTTTTTATAACTCAAAAGGAGAAAACATCTCAAGAGCTTCTTTCAGCCATCATGGAAACTTTGTCTCTGTAACAATCCCCTGACGGCTATTTTGATGAAAATTAAATCTTTTTTACTCCGCCGTGACGAATATCTTCCGCTTTAACGCAGAAAATAACATTCTCAGCGATGTTGGTAGCCATATCGCTGATTCTTTCAAAGGCTTTAGCAATGAAAGCCCTTGCAAGATCGGGATTGGATTCGATAATGCGATCTTCAATTTCGTCGACTTCCTCTTCAATTTCAGTTACTTTTTCTGCTGTATCTGCATCAAGATTGATTAAAGCGGTAATGGCTGTGTTAAGAGAAGCCTTTGCTTTTTTTCCCAGAGTTTTAAGATCTTCCTCGGCATCGCCGTTCATTTTTAATGACCACTTTCCTATAGTTTTAGATTCATCGCCGACCCGTTCCAGATCACGGGTTGTTTTAATTACGCTGAAAATAAACCGAAAATCAATGGCATAGGGATCTTTTAATGCGAGGAGTTCTGCACAGTGAGCATCCAGGCTGATTTCAAAATTATCAAGATCTTTATCAAGAGTTTTAATTTCTTCAACAAGAGCAGCATCTTTTGTTTCCATGGCGGTGATGGCCTTTTCAAGAATGCTTTCGGCTTTTCTGGCCATGAGTGATACTTCTTTTTTTAAATTTTCAATATCCTTTTGAACAAACATGATTTACCGTCCTGTTATATGGAAACTTAATAAATTTATAGCTGTACCCTGTTTGTGGCAAGTAAAAAAAATAATTATTTAAATATTCTTCTGTTTTAGAGTGTCAGAACGCTTTATATTTATCCGAACCCGAAGCGTTCTGAGATATCATAAATTATTTTTATGACATCTCTCTGTCATCATTCTGTAACATTTGAATTTTATAAATTCTTCAGATTGATCGATAAATTTTCATTAAAATTTATTGCAGGATTTTGAATGATTATTTTAATCATTCAAAGTTTCTGAAAATTGAGCCTTCGGCCTAAAACAACCTGTAGGACCGGGAGAGTTTATTGCGGCTGCGACAGCATCATAGGCCGTGA
Source organism: Spirochaetia bacterium (assembly GCA_029880625.1). Taxonomy (GTDB): domain Bacteria; phylum Spirochaetota; class Leptospiria; order Leptospirales; family Leptonemataceae; genus JAOUOA01. The sequence continues at coordinate 5,170 of JAOUOA010000149.1, read as the reverse complement.
ATTCAAAATATAATCATTCATCAGGAACGATACCGAAGGTTGCTGATATGATCCAAGGAGTAAATAATGTTTCAAAAAATTTCAGAAGTAATAAAAAATATTGAGAAGAAATTCGCATCTATTCAGAGGGGACATCCGTTTGCATTAAAAGGTTCTTTTTTTCTAATTGCATCTCTGCTGTTTCTGGCGGCCGGCTGTAAGGCTAAAACAAAGATTCTTGTGGATGGTTCCAGCACTGTGTATCCCATTACAGAAGCAGTGGCAGAAGAATATAGAAACGTTGATAAAACTGTAAATGTTACAGTTGGAATCTCAGGTACCGGCGGAGGATTTAAAAAATTCTGCAATAATGAAATCCATATAACTGATGCATCCCGCCCTATCAAATCCAAAGAAATTAAATCCTGCGCGGATAATAAAATCGGCTATATTGAAATTCCCATTGCCTATGACGGATTGGCTGTCGTTGTTTCCAGCAGCAATGCTTTTCTGAATGAAATAACTGTTGATCAGCTGAATCATATCTTTCGGTATGAAAATCCTGCAAAAACGTGGAAGGAAATCAATCCAGAATGGCCCGATCAAGAAATCAAGATCTATTCTCCAGGACAGGATTCCGGAACCTATGATTATTTTGTAGAGACCATCATTGGAAAAAAAGGACGTGTAAGAGCAGATGCAGCGTTCAGTGAAGATGATAATGTTCTTGTTACAGGCATTAACGGAAGCGAATTTTCAATTGGATATTTCGGACTTGCTTATTATAGTGAAAATAAAGATTCCCTGAAACTGATCCCGGTCATCAATCCAAAAACAAAAAAAGCAGTAAAGCCTGATGAACAAACCGTATCTTCCGGACAGTATGCGCCGCTTTCTCGTCCCATTTTTATATATGTAAATGCTGAAGCGTCTGACAAGCCCGAGGTAAAGAAATTTGTAGAGTTTTATCTTGGAAGTCTGGCCAGTCTGACATCACAGACAGGATATATCCCGTTCAGGACAGGGTTTTATGAAGTCCTCAATCGACGTTTTGCTGATAAAATTACCGGAACAGTGTTTGACGCCGGGCATGAGGGGAAAACACTGGATCAACTTTACCGGTAAAACAACAGATTTTTATGCCTGAAAAGACAAGGAACATTCTTACGGAAGCAGTTACTTCCGGAGACAGAAGGTCGATTTTTCACCGATACGGAGACCGTCCCTCTTACTCCGGAAAGGAGAAATTTATCCGATGGCTCCTTGCTTCGATGGGGCATTTGACCGTAATGGTTACGGTCTCAATTATTCTTGTTCTTCTCGTCGATGCCCTTTTTTTCTTTGAAAAAGCAAGTTTCATTGAATTTTTTACCGGAACGAAATGGGAGCCTTTCGGCCAGCCTAAAAAGCTTGGGGTGCTTCCGTTATTTTCAGGAACCATGATGATTGCATTTGGTTCCTGTATGGTTGCTATTCCTTTTGGTTTCGGCTCTGCCGTATATCTGACTCAGTATGCATCGCCCCGTTTTCAGGCTCTTGTAAAGCCGGTTATTGAAGTTCTTGGCGGAGTTCCCACTGTCGTCTATGGGTATTTTGCTTTAACCGGGATCACACCCTTATTGAAAGTAGTTTTTCCTGAAATCCAGGTTTTCAATGCGCTTTCCGCATCCATTGTTGTGGGAATTTCTATCATTCCCATGGTATCTTCGCTTTCATCCGATGCAATGAATGCGGTTCCCAATTCAATTAAAACTGCAGGTTATGCTGTCGGCATGCAGAAATTTCATGTGGTAACAAAGATCATTATACCGGCATCAACATCAGGAGTGATTGCCTCATTTATGCTTGCATTTGCCAGAGCGGTCGGAGAAACCATGACTGTAACCCTTGCGGCCGGCTCCACTCCCAATATGAGCTGGAATTATCTTGAGGGAATTCAGACAATGACTGCCTTTATTGTGCAGATGAGTCTAGGTGATACGCCTGCAGGAAGTATTGAATATTATACAATTTATGCAATCGGTCTTTCTCTTTTTGGAGTAACCTTTTTGTTTAATTTTATTGCAACAACCATTGTGAAGCGCTTTCGTGAGGTATATAAATGACGCGAAAGACACGATATCAAATTTACGGAATTCTGTTCCAGTCTGTCTGTCTGATCGCAAATTTTTCTGCGCTTTTTTTTCTGGCTCTTGTCATGCATGATGTTCTTGTCGACGGATGGGAGGGACTCAGTTTTGATTTTCTGACCGGCTATCCTTCCCGGAAGCCTGAAAATGCCGGGATTCTTCCTGCAATTGTCGGAACCATTTACATGATGCTTCTTACTGCATTTATTGCAATTCCAACGGGAGTTGGAGCTGCAATTTTTCTGGAAGAGTATTCGCAAAAAGCCCTGTTCATTAATTTTGTAAAATTAAATATTCAGAATCTGGCCGGAGTTCCATCTATTGTTTATGGAATTCTGGGACTGACCTTATTTGTTCGAGGATTTGATCTGGAAATTGCAGGCTTCAGTTTAGGTATGGGCAGAAGTCTTCTTGCCGGATCGCTTACGATGGCTCTTGTCATTCTTCCCATTATCACCATATCAACACAGGAAGCGCTTCGTGCTGTACCTGAATCCTTTCGGCTTGCAGGATTCGGTATTGGAATGACGCGCTGGCAGGTGATACGCTATCAGGTTCTTCCCGTGGCCATGCCGGGAATCCTTACAGGCGTAATTTTGTCGCTTTCGCGTGCAATCGGAGAATCTGCACCGCTTCTTATGATTGGCGCTCTTGCATTTGTTGCATTTCTTCCGGCAAATCCCATGGACAGCTTTACCGTTCTTCCCATACAGATTTTTAACTGGGCAAGCCGTCCGCAAAAAGGATTTCACGATGCAGCCGCTTCTGCAATTATTGTGCTTATGCTTTTACTGCTGATTATGAATGCAATTTCGATTATTATGAGAGCATATTATAACTCAAAACTCAGGGATTTGAAAAATTGATGGGCGGCATAATTTTATGAACGATAAAAATAAAAATTCTTCTGAAAAGGAAGGCAGAGATGTAGGAGGGATTTCGCTTGCTTCTGACCTTGTGAAATCCAAAGAAGAAATTCATGATGAAGAGTTAAAAACTGTATTTGAATGCCGAAACGTTAATATATACTATTCAGACTTTAAAGCTATTGAAGATCTGGATATGGATATTTACGAAAAGAAAATCACCACTTTAATCGGTCCTTCTGGATGCGGTAAAAGTACTTTTCTCAGAACCCTGAATCGGATGAATGATTTTATTGACGATTTTCGAATTGAAGGCAACGTTCTTCTTCACGGCGATAATATTTTTTCAAAAAAAGTCGATCCTGTTGAAATCAGGCTTCGTGTCGGCATGGTATTTCAGAGTCCCAACCCGTTTCCCAAGAGCATATTCGAGAATATTGCTCTCGGTCCCCGAATCAACGGATATACAGGCGATCTGGATGAGCTTGTAGAAGAAGCCCTTCAGAAAAGCTATCTCTGGGATGAAGTCAAAGATAAGCTCACTGCTAGCGCATATTCGCTTTCAGGAGGCCAGCAGCAGAGGCTCTGTATTGCAAGAGCCATTGCCATGCAGCCGGAAGTTCTTTTAATGGATGAACCCACGGCATCTCTGGATCCAATTTCAACAAGCAAGATTGAAGATCTTCTTGTTGAGCTTAAAAAAGATTATTCAGTTGTGATCGTAACGCATAATCTGCAGCAGGCTGCAAGGATTGGCGATTTTACAGCGCTTTTTTACCAGGGAAAACTGATTGAATTTTCACGAACCTTCAAGGTCTTTACCAATCCCTCCCAGAAACTTACAGAGGACTATATAACCGGAAGATTCGGTTAATTTCTAATTCAGAAGTTTTATTTTTTGAAGTGTTTCCTGCCGGACTTTTTCAGATATGGGATATAGACCATGCGGGAGAAGCGATTTTTGACCTTCGCTACTCAATACATATTTTAGAAATTCAATGGTTTTTTCTGATGGTTTCTGTTCAGTAATATAAATATAGTAGTACCTTGCATAGGGATACTTTCCGTTTCTCACAGTTTTCTTCTCGGGATAAAAAATGGAGCCGTCTTTTATGATTCCAAGAATTTTAATCTCAGAAGTGGTTTCCTCAGGTCGTGCATAGCCGAATGAATTTTCAGTTTGAGATACATTGTCGACAAGCTGCAGAGGGCCGGATATTTCCTGTATCCGGTCCGTTATTTTATTTCCTTTCAAAACTGTTTCTTTAAAAAATCGGTAACGGTCAGAAGCAGAATTTACCCCGTAGACAGTGATTTGAGGAAAGGAATCAAGCATTCCTCCTGTAAAAATTGATATTACATTTTCATGGGATAATGCCGTTTTCTTAATATTTTTATGAGATACAATTGCGATCGCTTCTATGGCTACAGGAAGAGCAAGCGGCTTTTTACCGGTTGATTTCAGAATTTTATCGAATTCAGGATCTGACATGGGACGCGTCATGGCAGCCATTTCGCAGACGCCTTCAAGAAGTCCTTTTGGACCTGTCGCATTTCCCCTTCCTTCGTAATGCAGAAGTTCTTTTGTATATTGACTTTTCCATGTATCGGAAAGGGCGTTAAACTCTTCAGAGCCGATCATGCAGAAAATTTCAGGGTGTTTATTTTTGCTGCAGGATAGGGATATCAGGACTGCAAATCCGGTAAGAATTAATTTTAATTTTTTCTGCATTTTTCCAGAGGCTATCCTGCAGGATGGCGGTCAATTCTTTTATTCAGGATTGAATTTCAGAGTAAAACGGATGACTGCTCCTCCCTGATCGGAATTGGATGCGCTGATTGAGCCTCCATGCATTTCCACAATTTGTTTGGCAATGCTCAGTCCAAGACCTGTACCTCCTTCTTCGCGGGATCGGTTTCGGTCTGATCTGAAAAAACGCTCGAATATTTTATCTCTGTGTTCGGGCTGAATTCCGCTTCCTCTGTCTTCAACCTGTATTTCCATAAAGTTCTGATTATAAACAGAGATTTTTATATGGATGGATGTATGTTCTGGAGAGTGGCGTGATGCATTCTGTATCAGGTTTGACATGAGGTGTTCGAGCAGAAGGGGATCGGCATGGAGGTCGGGATAGGATTCTGGTAAAGTGATCAGCAATGTTTGATTTTTTCTTTTTAAAATTCCTTCAGCCAGAT
>JAOUOA010000148.1 GCA_029880625.1 Spirochaetia bacterium | reverse complement strand
AATTTGTTCCGGTGGATAATGTAGAGCATATCATGAGAAATATCATGTTAATTTATAATATTTAATAATAAAAAATATTATGCATGAAGCCTGCTTGCTTACGAGATGCTTTAGAATAAATACTTGGAGTTATCTGAATGAGCCAACCCGCTTATAAAAAAGATTATAACAGAAGCCCTTTTCTGCCAGAAAATACAGAGATGTATAAGAATTGGAGAGACGAAAAACTGAAAGATTATCCTCAGACGATAGGGGAATTGTTTGTTGAAATTAACGATCCAAGAAAATTAACTGACGGCGAATTTGAACAAATTCAAAAATTATGCAAAAAAACCAACATGGCTCTCTATGCGGGCAAAACAGGAACCGATCCTGACCCAGAAATTCCACTATCCATGGGGCGCAGATTCGGTCTTACCGGATTGAATGATAACTGGCTTGCAGATAAAGAGACAGGACTCACTTCACTTACCGTTCGCGAAGATGGAATTCGAAAGGACTACATTCCATATACGAATAGGGCTATAAACTGGCATACGGACGGATATTACAATACTGCACATAAGCAGATTCACGCTCTGAATCTGCATGTAGTACATCAGGCTGCAAGCGGAGGCGAAAATGCTCTCATGGATCATGAAATAGCGTATATACTTCTTCGGGAAAAAAATCCAGAATATATTAGCGCTCTGATGGGTTCCGGTGTGATGACAATTCCCGCAAGAATTGAAGATGGAAAAATAGCTCGCAGGGAAGAAGCGGGTCCTGTATTTTCTGTAACCGACAGCGGAGATCTGCATATGCGTTATACAATCAGAGTCAACAATGTAATATGGACAAATGATCCAGTTGCGCAGGAAGCTCTGAAGTATCTTCAGGAAATCCTGTATGGCAAATCACCCTATATATACAAAGGCCGCCTTGAGCCGGGTATGGGGCTTGTCAGCAATAATGTTATTCATGACCGCGCAGCTTTTAAAGATGACGCAACTCATAAGCGGCATTACTATCGTGCCCGTTATTTTGACCGTCTGGCCGGGACAGGAATTTTTTAATTAAAAAAAATTGTTCATGAAAAACAGAATATGGCATTTGCAAGAATATTATGAAAACATAATGCATTAAATTGCTTGAATGAAATTTTCAGATAATTTAATAACCGTAACCAAAATCAAATTTGCATTTTAAATTGATTGTCGGCTTTTCGTATATTAATTCACTGCTTTTCTCAAGATCATCGTAGAATGCGAAACTGATTCGATTTAATTTCTGGTCTTTGAACGGCGGTTTGGCCATGATGATGTTTCTTGATCTGTTTCCAGCGGGGCTGTTAAAAGCAATCTGTGCAGCCGATACAAAAAATGCAATAATAACAAATAAAATATTATGGAATAAACTATGAAAATGATTCAAAATCTGAATGACATGCTTGAAAAAATTACTCCCGTAGATAAAAGCCGCACGGGAGAAATTCAAATCCAGCTTGATATCCTCACAAAGCCGCAGGGAAGTCTGGGGCGTCTTGAAGAGCTGGCCATGAAATACTGTCTTATAACGGGAAAAAATAAACCTGCTGTTAAAAACAAAATTATTTTTACGATGGCAGGCGATCACGGAGTGGTTGAGGAAGGGGTGAGCGCTTTCCCGAAAGAGGTCACAGCGCAGATGGTTTATAATTTTCTCAGAGGAGGAGCGGGCGTGAATGTTCTTGCGAAACATGCAGGAGTAAGAGTGATTGTGGTTGATATGGGAGTCGATCATGATTTTGAAGCAAGCGAAGGTCTGCAAATACTGAAAATTGGACATGGGACAAAGAATATGGCAATCGGTCCTGCTATGACGAGAGATGAGGCAGAGCGGGCGGTGCTGGCGGGAATAGAACTGGTTCATAAATATAAAGATGGGATAGATATTTTGGGTACGGGAGATATGGGAATCGGGAATACCACACCCTCGGCTGCAATTGTATCCGTAATTACGGATACCGATCCTGAACTTGTGACGGGCCGGGGTACCGGAATTGATGATGAATCGCTAAAGAACAAAATTAATGTAATAAAAAAAGCAATCAATATCAACAGGCCCGATAAAAGCGATCCGCTGGATGTGCTTGCGAAAGTCGGCGGATATGAAATTGCGGGTATTGCGGGCGTTGTACTCGGGGCTGCGATGAATAAAATTCCGGTTGTAATTGACGGATATATTTCCACTGCGGGAGCTCTCATCGCATGCGAAATGTCAGTGCATGTAAATGATTATATCATCGCGGCTCATAAATCCGTTGAGATCGGTCACAGAAAAATGCTCGACCATATGGGATTGGTTCCTCTTCTGGATTTGAATATGAGATTGGGAGAGGGAACGGGTGCGGCTCTTGGGATTTCACTGGTAGAGGCAGGCGTGAGTATCCTCGGAAATATGGCCACTTTCTCGGATGCCGGGGTGGATGAAAAAAGCGGAATGTGAAAGTAACGCATTGTGGCAATCATTTCGGTAATTTCTGGTTGCGTTTTAAAATGGACGAGATGAAAGTTACCGCAGTCGTTCATGCAGTTGATCATATACACCAGCACATGCATTGAAATAAAATTGTCACTTTCTCATAATAGAAATATAAAAACAACCCTATGCAGATATTAAAATATGATTGCGAGACTCAGGTTAATTTATTTTCATCCTGCAATAGTTTTCCCAGCTCATCAGGTGAAATGGGTTTGCTGAAAACAAATCCCTGTATTTCATCACAGCCATGTCCTTCCAGGTAGCTGAGCTGTTCAACCGTTTCCACTCCCTCTGCTATAACTTTTAAATTCATACTGTGAGCGAGGGCTATAATTGAAATAATCATTTCTGCTGCTTTTTTATCAGATTGAATATTCAGAAGAAAGGATCGGTCAATTTTCAGGCGGGATATAGGAAATCGTGTTATATAACTCAAGGAAGAGTAGCCAGTCCCAAAATCGTCAATGGAGATGGTTATTCCCATTTTATGAAAATTATGTAATATTTCGTATATCTGTTCTGTATCCTGCATGATAACGCTTTCCGTTATTTCAAACTCGAGATTTTTAGGATTTATCCCCGTCTCTTCAAGAATTTTTTCAACATTTTTTTCCAGGTCCGGCTCCCAGAACTGACGAGAGGAAAGGTTTATTGCCATTTGAAGAGAAGAATTTCCAGAATTCAGAAATGTTTTGAACTGTCGGCATGCGTTTAGAAGAGTCCATCTTCCAATTTCCAGAATCAAACCGGTTTCTTCCGCAACAGGAATAAATTTATCCGGCAATACTTCCCCCAGTTCGGGATTGTTCCAGCGCAGGAGAGCTTCAAAGCCGATAATTTTATTGTCTTTTATGGAATACTGCGGCTGATATTTTATTGAAAGCTCATTATTTTCAACTGCACGCCTTAATAATGTTTCTATGTTCAGGCGTTCTGAAACTTTTTCAGTAAGCGAAACATCGTAAAATTGAAAATTGTTGCGTCCTTTTGCTTTTGCGCTGTACATGGCTGAGTCTGCATTTCGCAGTAGTTCGTCGATATTCTCCCCATCATCGGGATAAATGCTTATTCCAATACTGACTCCGCTAAAAATTTCAAATTCATTAATCTGAAACGGTTTTGAAAATATCTCAAGGATGTTTTTAGCAAAAATTGATGCACCCTTTGTATTCTTAAGGGAGCCGATGACGATAACAAATTCATCCCCTCCCAGGCGTGCAAAGGTGTCTTCTTCCCGTACATTATTTCCAATTCTTGACGCTACTTCTTTAAGAAGTTCGTCTCCCATCGTGTGCCCGAAAGAATCGTTAATGTTCTTAAACATATCAAGATCCAGAAACATAACTGCAACCAGGTCACCGTTTCGTATGGATTTTTGAATTTCATGTTCTATACGGGCATTGCAGAGGAGGCGATTGGGAAGATGCGTTAGGGGATCATGCAGGGCAATTTCCTCCATTTTTTTCTCTGCTTGCTTTATTCCGGTAATATCCGTAATAATTCCAACATGTTTTACAATCTTATTGTTTTCGTCTCTGTGCGTATTAATGGCCAGAATCTGGTAATAATTATTTCCGTTTTTTCCTTTGTTTAAAATTTCTCCGCGCCATTTCCCTGTTTCTAAAATTGATTTCCACATTTCCTTATAAAAAGAGAGATCATATTGTCCGGATTTGAATATGGACGGATTTTTACCGAGCAGTTCATCCTCGCTGTATCCGGAAATAGCACAGAGAGATTTGTTTACCCGGATGATTTTGTTGTCAGAGTCTGTAATCAGGATTCCTTCCGAGGTGTTTTCAAAAACAATTGAGGATAGCTGCAGTTCTTTCTGACTGTGCGATATTTTTTCAATCATACTGTTGTAACCGCTAATCATGGATCTCAATTCTTTAAATCTTGATTTCATTTGAAGGGGAGTGTAGTCCTGTTTCGCAACTCTGCTGAAGTCCTTTGAAATTAAATCTATAGGGCGGCTTATCTGTCTTACGATCAGCATTCCTGCTAAAGTAAAAAAGACAATGACGAGTATCATGCCTCCAAGAAGTTTTATTATTATATCTCTTATGGGAGATATAATAAATTCCTGTTCGATTTCAGTAATTACAAAAAGACCGAGATTTATAATGTCAGTACTGAGCCCAAATACTTTTTTATTGTAAATGCCTGTATAAATTGATTTTGAATCCCATTTTTTGCCGCTAATCAGCGCTCTTACAATGGAAATATTTTCGGTATTGAATTCGCCGTCTGATGGGTTGCTGTTTTTTGGTTTTATTATAAGAGCGCCTTTTTTATTGATAAAATAGGTGACTGTATTTTTTCTGTACAGTTTATTATGAATCTCTTTCCATAAAATATCAGTGTCCACAATAGCAATTAATACGGCCTGGGTAATCCCTGCGCTTTTTACAGGCACGGCAATTCTGAAAAAAATCCCTTCGTTATGATTTGACGCAGATTCAATGAAGGCGTTGCCGTTTAATGCAGAATTAAATATTTCCAGTGAATGGTCTTTTGTTTTATCCCAGTGTTCTCCGGTCTTATCTAAATTGTTATTGTTGGAGTGGTTTTCGCGGCCAAGAATAATGTTCCCATCCCTTGCGATAAGAAGCATAGCATGGATTGAATTTTCACGTTCCAGTATTTTAAGAAACAATTCGTTTAAAAGCTGCCGGTCATACCCTTTTCTCAAGGTGTAGGACATCGGATCGCTTTTGTTCATCAGAACACTGAGTAAATTTGAAATTTTATGATTTATATGATCGTGAATTTCTTCATGTAAAATCGTTTCTTTCTCAATGGCATTTTCTAAAAAAATATTGTAAATTACCGGCAGACGCCAGGTTAAGATTAAAATGATAATCGCAAGGCCGATACTGCTGACCAGAATATACCATGTATTTTGAATCGATAGTTTCAAAATTTCTCCGAAAAAAAATTCAGGATGAATCCAGATCTCTCCATTTAATGATAATAACAGTAAAGTTGTCAAATGGTTTATTCAGGACAGTGGTGTCTGTAAAATGACGTAGTTGAAGTCCCCTCCAAAAAACAGACAAAATAGCAACTCTCTGAGATATTATGGAGGATTCAAATGTCCAGAAATAGAAGACAAAATGCGACGACTTGAAGAAGTAAACAAGTGAATTCAGAAAATGGATGCTGATTGCCTGAAGTGTACTGAAAAAAATATGCTTCCTTCTCGTCAGGAGAAAAGCTAAGTTTTATCTGCAGTTATTTCTGCCAGGGTAACGGTCTTAATTTTAACGTGGCTGTTATCGCATATTTATACATACAGCACATCCAGAAAAATAAACGGGTATACGGGACCAGGTATTCTGTTCTACCATCCTTCTACTGTATCCAGCACAGAATCTGTTACATTGGAAAAGATCTACCGAAACATTCACGACGTGGATTTCTTTCGGATGACCTATGGCCTCACGCGTTATTCTTTCGCGGGTATACTTGGAAATTATTTTATCGTCGAAACCGGTAAACTAACGTTTGGAGAGGTTTTCTGTGCACCCGGCAGGATGACTCGCGGCTCTCTATCGCTCGTGATCAGAGAGGAATTCAAAGTTTTGTTGCAGATCATGGATATTGGCAGTGCCCGTTCAACAGGTTATCGCCAATGGAGTATTTAAAAAAGCTTGATAGGAAGAATTTTTACCATAGGTTGGTATTAAAAACGGGGACATGTCAGGTTTGCTCTTATTATAAGTTCACTCCTGGGAAATACGGTCAGGCTGGTAGAGTTTCCTAACCATACTGATTGTGTCGCATATAAAACCAATAAATCTATGATTTTTCAAGATAGTGTTGATATTATTGGCATGAATTGTAAAATTCAAGTTTCCAGGAAAGAAATATCTGGAAAACATATAATTCAGACCTCAATACCCATTGCTCATTTCATCAGTCAAATCTGTTTTAAGCATGAATTCGATTATGAATTAACTGTTTCATTTCTTTATTGCCATAAACGATAACAGGCTCTGTCTGCGTGGGAGCAATTTTTTCAAGATGTGCCGCAAATGCTCGTCCGATCTCTTCCTGACGGATGTTGCCAATTCCCAGGGAATCCGGAATGAGCGCTGTAAAAAATGTCATCCAGTGCGGCGTATGTTTGTTTCCCACAATCATTCCCGGTCTGAAAACGGCCAGTCCTGGAAACCCAACATCCAGAACCGTTCTGTATTTTTTACCGAGTACACGCAGGTACTTGTTTTTGGACGAAGCGCTCTTTTCGCTTGCGCCGAAGGCTGTGAGAAGTTCAAAAATTTCAATTCCGGCAGCCCTGCAGCCCCGGGCATATTTTCCCGTCATGCGGACTTCCACTTCCATCATCTGTTCCT
>JAOUOA010000147.1 GCA_029880625.1 Spirochaetia bacterium | reverse complement strand
TTAGGACGGGAAAAATAGATGTATTCTAACATGAATAGGTGGATAAAGCATGAATCAAATCTTGCAATGATGATTCTGGTTTAAGTTTTAAGGGGGATCTGCTGAATAATTTTTTCTGCTTCTTTATGGAGAATTGATTCTTCATTCGGGAAATTTTCTTCTACAACAAGTCGGTGTAGCTCCTGAAGAATTTTTCCCATGTCCGGACCGGGAGAAACGCCCATATCCTGAAGGATGTAGCCGTTTAAAGCAAGATCTTTGATTTTAAATTCTGCCTCACGTGCGCGCACTTCTTCTATGTGGCGCATTAAATCTTTTATTGCTTTCGGAAGAGAAGTTCTTTTCCCGCTGCCTGTACGATCGGCAAGGCGAAGGCGAATTAAATCTTCCATGTCATCGGGGCCCACACGGTTCATGAATCTTCTGATGGCCTTGTCGCTCCATTCGGAGGTGTAGTGAAACATATGGTTCCTGACGAGAAATTTGACATGTTTGATGAGATCTGCATCAAAGCCGAACCGCTTTAAGATCCGATCTGTATGTCTTGTGCTGACCATTTCATGATTGTGAAAGGATGCTTCTCCGTCCGTTTTTACTTTTCTTGTCTCCACCTTGCCGAGATCATGGAAAAGAGCAGAGAGTCTGAGTACGAGATCAGGTTCCGGGACAGCGTCACAGGTGTAAATACTGTGCATAAAAACGTCATATTTATGATACCGGTTCTGGCTCAGCCCTCTGCCTCTGGCAAGCTCAGGCAGGAAATAATCCAGAGCGCCGATTTTTTCAAGAGCAATGAAAGCATGGCTCGGCTTTGCCCCGGTAACAATTTTTTTAATGATTTTATTTAAAAATCTGCGGTTTAATGTTTGATAGTCTTCCGGGAAAAAATTATTTCGGAGTTTGAAAATCAGCGATTCTTCCGGTTCAATATCCAGCATGGAATGCAGAGAGCAGATTTGAAGTATATCCCTGCAGCTGAATTCTTCGCGGTTGAGTATTGTTATTTTGTGTTCATCCAGGTCTTTCAGAGATTGCGGTGAACCTTTCCAGGGGGAATTGAGACCGCGGATCAGAAAATCTGTGGAAATTTTTATTTCTTCTTTCGTATGAAGGGCGCTTTCGGGTCTGTAGATATAATGAAATTTATTTCCGTTTGTTCCGGTCTGAAATTTGATTTCTTTTTCAGAAGCGATGATTTTTAATGACTCATTCTGTTCGTGCTTTGAATGAACCAATTGGTTATGCAGATCTTGAAAGCCCTCATCATCCATCTGGAAAATAATGACAGGCAGTGCACTGCGGATGTATTTAAGACTTTTGCCTGAAATTTCTGCTCCTGCAGGATGGAGAGGCCCTTCTGCCCAATCAAAAATTTCTTGCAGAAGATCGGTTTGAATGTTAGTTTCTGCCGTAGTCATCAGGATATTGAAAATTAAATGAAAGCACGTTTTTGTGTCCAGTAAAAGAATATGGAGATCCATCTAAAATCATTAATTTCCAGGGGGAAAATCCGGAAGCGGATCGAAGAGCTGGGTCAAAAAATTACGGAAGATTTTAATTCCCGGGACCTTCTGATTGTAGCGCCGCTGAAAGGGTCCTTTGTTTTTTGTTCTGATCTTGTGCGTTCCATCAGTCTGCCCCTGCGAATCGATTTTATGGAATTGTCCAGTTATTCGGATGGAAGCGTTTCTTCAGGAAAAGTTAAAATCATCAAGGATCTTACGCATGATATCCGGCGCAAACATGTCCTTCTGGTTGAAGATATCCTGGATACAGGTCTGACTGTTGCAACGGCCTTGAACATTTTATCTTCACGAAATCCTGAATCGATATCGCTTGTTGTTTTTCTTGATAAAAAAAAGACTGAAATTGTACCGGAATATACAGGATTTGAAATTGATGATGAATTTGTCGTTGGGTACGGAATGGATTACCGGGGATACTATCGAAATTTAGAATATGTTGGAGTACTGGATCAGAAAAATAAAGACTCAACTGATTCCATGCTGGACAGAAGAAAGGTTTAACAGCCGGGGATTTTTTTCCAGATGGTGAATTTTTTTTAAATTTGATTTTGTAAAATCATATCCCGGAAAGGTTCCACTTCCCTGTAAAGGCTTCTTGTATAGCAGAACCAGGAATGAAGGAACAGAATCAAAAAGAAAGAGAGATTAATGAGTAATGCCTGAATCATTTTTCTCAGCGACAGTGTCAGGATTGAGCGGTTTTCATCAGAATAAGAAGTTTGATTGAAATAAAGGATAAAAAATATTATAAAAGAGAAAATGAGAGAAACTGGTATGACCAGAGGATAGAAGAACGGAATAAATGAAATATAAAAAAGCGGCTTTGAAATGATTCTAAAAAAAGATGCGATTTTATTCTGATGTTTGGATAGTATATTTGAATTCATTGTTTTTTGAAGGATCGGCATCCTGAAAGATGGTTCCAGTTCTATTTTACCGGACCGCCTCTCAAAAGAATTATGAGTTGCCGTATGTACTGCCGATCTGATTTTATCCTCTGGGATACGAATGAAACTCTATGGAAGAAAATAAACAAAATTTTAAATTTGCCGGAATGATTCCTTTTCTTGCGCTGAATGATCTGAAACTTATTTTCACAGACAGAGAAAAAGCAGTGGAAGTGTTGCTGCAGAGGAGCAGCACAGGGGCCTTTCAGTTCTTTAAAAGCGAACATCTGCCTCTTCTGTTCTTTTTTCCCCTTTTTTCACTCATTTCACCGTACCGTTGGATCATCGGGAAAAAAATAAAATTCATAACAGATTTTATTCTGCCTGCAGCGGCAGTAATGGCCGTTCTTTTGATTGCTGTAATTTACGATAAAATCATGGAACATTCTTCCGGCCCTGAGATTGAACCGGCAGATTCAGATCATAGAAAAAATATATCTCTTTTTCTTCATCTCGCTGTGGCATCTTCTTCTGTATTTTATTTGATTCATCCTTTTGCCGGATTTTCCATGATTGTTGTATCGGCTCTCTTTTCCATTATTCTCTCAATCCGCGCCTATTCGCTTTATAGAGGCATCACGCCTGCCAGATCCTTGATTTATTATCTATGGGCCTGCGTTTTTACAATGATTCCTCTTTTGATTTTATCTGCTGTGGTCAACGTATTGCGTTCCATCGATATTCTGGGAGATTTAATCTGATGCATGTACATCTGATTGGCGTAGGCGGGATTGCCATGGGAAATCTTGCCGCAATGTTCAAAGCAAGAGGAGACCGTGTCACAGGATCGGATCGGAATCTTTATCCGCCCATGTCCGAACGCCTTCTGGAATGGGGAATTGAAACCCTGCCGTTCAAGGCAGAAAATGTCCATTCAGCAGATTTAATCATTGTGGGAAATGTGATCTCCAGAGGCAATCCTGAAGTTGAAGAAATGCTGAATCTGAATTTGAATTACATGAGCATGTCCGGCGCTTTAAGCGAATTTTTCTTAAAGGGAAAAAATGTCATTGTTGCAGCAGGAACGCACGGAAAGACAACAACAACATTTCTTGTGGATCATATCCTCTCGCAATCTGGAAAAAAACCGGGGCTCTTTGCCGGAGGAGTCCGGGCAGACGGCATGGACGGATTCCGTATTGGAGAATCCGAATATTTTGTAATTGAGGGCGATGAATATGATACTGCGTTTTTTGATAAACATTCAAAATTCATGCATTACAGACCGAAGTATCTGATCCTCACTTCTATAGAGTTCGATCATGCTGATATTTTTGCGGATTTTGATGAATACCGCACTGCATTTAAGAGGCTTCTTCGTCTGATCCCTTCTGAAGGCGGAGTAGTTGCGAATGCCTCCTGTCCAAATGTGGTGAATTTATTAAAAGACTATTCTCTTTCGGAAGTCCTTTTTTACGGATCCTGCAATAAAAAGAAGCTGAAGAATTTTTCTGAATACGAAATGGATGGAGCGAAGGTTTCTTTTAAAAAATATTTCTCTGTCGATTCTTTTCCTATGATCGGCGAATATAATGCCGCCAATTCCCTTGCTGCTCTTCTGGTCAGCCTTAAAGCAGGACTCAATATGGAACAGATTCAGAAAGGAATCAAGAGCTTCCCCGGTGTTCTTCGAAGACAGCAGTTTCGTGTGAACCGGGAAACGTGCGTCGGCAGGGATGTCCCTGTTGCTGTCATTGAAGATTTTGCTCATCATCCAACGGCGGTGAAAAGCACGCTGGAAGGAGTAAAGAAACGATTTCCGGACAGGAAAATCTGGGCTCTTTTTGAGCCGCGAAGCGCAACCAGTCATAGAAATATTTTCCACAATGAGTATTCTGATGCGTTCAGGAAGGCAGATTATATTTTTATTTCAGAAGTCTTTAATCCTTCAAAAGTGTCTTCGCGGGAAAAATTAAATGTCAGAAAACTGGTCGGTGAAATTTCAGCACGTAAAAAATATCCTGCTGTGTATGCCCGTAACCCGCAGGATCTGTTAACCGTTTTCAAAAAGCAGTTCGTGCAGAGCAAAAAAGGCGATGTGATTGTTGTTATGTCAAATGGATCTTTCGGCGGGATTTATCGGGAGCTGGACGGTTTTATCAATTCTCTTTAACCGATGTTTGAAAAAAACGTTTTGTTACGGACAGATTTACAGAAGCTTCTTTCAAGTTCATGTAAATTTTACCCGGCCCAAGGAAATTCGAAATAATATCTTCCGGCGTGACCCCTCCCCTGGAATTAATGGTACCGTACTGATAATTGCGGTGTGATAAGTATTCAATGCCGAAAAAAAGCGAATCGGATGCATAAAGGCTGAATTTTGTCGAAAGAAGAAAACCGGAACCTTCAGTTTGTATAAAAAAATTGATAAACCGGAGTACATGTCTGTCGCGGGATTCGCTATAGGAAAGTAAAGGAATGAATGAAAATTCCAAGCTCCATAATTTTCTCTGCAGTCTGTAGCCTGCTCCCAAAAGATATTCATGAGAATTGACGGACAGGGTCAGAACTTTTCCGGGGATATAATATATGCTTTTCTCTTGATCAATGGGAGGTTCTAAATACTGCACGATGTCATCCATTCTGTAAAATGAAAATGTATAATTGTACCCTGCCTGCAGAAAAAATCCGCCATTCAGATGGGGATCACTTTTAAAATAGTAGCGGACGGCCGGCTGGACGGAATATTCTTTTAAGCTCATTGTGCCTTTTGCGTCTGCAAAATTTCTTGTACCTGTAAAGGTATGGGCTGAATCATAAAATTTTCCTTCATGGATTGCAATTTTTGCACCTTTTGCTGTAGAAAACTGATCAAGATAAAAATCTTCATCTCGTCCTGTACCTGTATTCTTCATGCCTTCAACAGCTCTGAACTTAGAAATCAATTCAAATTTTCTAAGATACCAGTTTATACCGATTCCAAAGTATGTAAAATTTCTGGGGTATGTGATGCGGGAGCCTCCTGAAAATCCATTCAGATTGTTGGCAGTTTTCTGCCCGGTTTCTTCAATATATTTGCCGGAATTCCGGCCGACTTCAAAACTCAAATCAAGCGGATTGGGATAAATTTCCTGGATTGAAATTAAAAAACTTATAACAGGTAATAAAATAGATGCCGTTCGGGCAGGATTTATTTTATTGAAGCGAAAATTGAACGTTCTGTATGTGAATAACAGCAGAAGCTGCATATAAAAATTTATAAGAGGTTTTTTGAACAGGCACATTTCCGATGGTATATTTCGGTTATGGAATCAACAGGGACAAGCTAATTTTACTCTATTTTAACAATTTTTAGTTTGTGTTTATAACTGATCATTTCAGTCAATCCATCAAGATACAAAATGACAGGTTATAAAGGATTGAAATACGCAGATCTCTGATTGCTTCCAGACAGAAGAAATTCGATGATTCAAAGATCGAGGGACTGGTACTTAAAATGAATGATACAAAATTAAAAGCTGTGATTTTTGATGTGGACGGAACTCTTGCAGATACAGAACGGGACGGGCACAGAATTGCATTCAATGCAGTGTTTCAAGAAATGAATCTTCCTTTTGAATGGGATATTCCCCTCTACGGTGAACTTTTAAGAATTACCGGAGGGAAAGAAAGAATGCTCCATTATACAGAAAAATATAAGCCGGAATTTCTGGACACAGTTTCTAAAAACATAAAAGAAATGCATGTTCGAAAAAATAAAATCTATGAAGAGATTCTTTCAAAAGGTGAGATTCAGTTTCGTTCGGGTGTGGAACGATTGGTTAATGAAATTACTTCTTCGGGAATTACAGCCGCCATTGCAACGACCACTTCAGAAGAAAATGTACAGGCTCTTTTTTCAGGAGAGCGAAAGGAATTGCTGAAAAAATTTTCCATAATCGGCGCCGGAGATATTGTTCCAAGGAAAAAACCGGATCCGGGAATCTATTTATATGTTCTTGAAAAACTGGGGATTCGGCCACAGGAAGCAATTGCAGTTGAAGATTCATTCAATGGAATCACAGCTACAAATGCAGCAACGATTAAAACAATCATAACGGTAAACGGATATACAGAAAAAGACGATTTTACCGGAGCGGTTTCCGTTTTGAGTGATCTGGGAGAACCCGACCATGCATGCACCTCAATTTCCGGAGAATCCCCAGCAAAGGGCTTTGTGGATTTGGATTTTCTTAACGGATTAATCTGCTGATTAATTCATTGTATTCTTTATAAAAATGCGTTTTTATCATGCTGAAAAATCAGATGTTTTTTGAGTAAGATTGAAACCGTTTTTTTTTTATAAGAAATAAAAGTTTTAAAACAAAAAACGGAGAATAAAACATTCTCCGTTTTTTGTCTTTTCCTTTTGATTCAAAAATAGCGTTTAGCGTATCCTGAATTATAATTCAGAAATGA
>JAOUOA010000146.1 GCA_029880625.1 Spirochaetia bacterium | reverse complement strand
TCTTGTTGAAGGCTGAAACATTCCTGACTTCAGAATCATCTCTGCAGTTCCAAACATATCCATGAAAGATCACCTCATTATAAACGAAGCCGTAATCAGTCTGGGATTTGCCGACAGCGAAAAAGATATCCAGTCCCGCTATCATTCCAGCAGCCTTTTTTCTCTCTATCGTATTACGGTGCCGGGCAGAAGCAAAGAAATTGCAGCAAAGGTAATGAAGTCCAATTTGATGGCTAAGACGGAATCCGAAGGCCTTTCTGCTCTTCGCAATGCAGGCGGCGATGTTCCGGAACCTTACGGCTACTATTCCAGCGGAAGCGCAGCGGTTCTTTTTATGGAATTTATTGAAACCGGAAGATCTTCCGGAAACAAATCTCTTGTAATAAACTTATCGCATCTTTATGCGAAAACATTTCCCGAATGGGGCTGGCAGGGAGATAATTTTATCGGAACCAAAAAGCAGCCAAACGGCTTTCATAAAACTTTTTCAGACTACTTTGTCCAGGACAGAATTGAAGCTCAGGGAAAGGAAGCCGTGGACCGCCGCCTTATTTCTGCAAATCTTGTAAGCCGAATGGCTTCTGTAATTCGAAAAAGGGCGGAAGAGTGGGATCTTGAATCAACACGTCCGCGTCTCATTCACGGGGATTTATGGGGAGGAAATGTTCTTTATTCATCGGACGGCAAATCCTATCTCATCGATCCATCCGTTTCGTACGGTCATCCGGAACAGGATCTGGCCATGCTGGATCTATTCGGCGGGCCGCTCAGCCATCAGGATAAGCTTGCAGTCGGAAAATCTTTTGATATGAAGGAAAATTATCAGGAACGCATTTCCTACTGGCAGATTTATCCGCTGCTGGTTCATGTAAACATTTTCGGCAGTTCGTACGTATCGCAGCTGGAAAATGCAGTGCGTAAATATGAATAAAAAATCAAATGAACCGGCAAATGCGAATTTGATTACGATTCGTGATTTTTATAATTTTGCCCTCCATGAATTCCAAAAAGCACAGATTGAAACGCCCGCACTGGATGCATCCGTCATCCTTGCCGATTTTCTGGAGCGGGACCGGTCCTATCTTCTCATCAACGAAGAAAAAGAAATTCCTGAGAAAGAACGGAACTCCCTTTTAAAAAAAATTCAGGAACGGAGCATGAGAAGACCGGTATCTCAAATTACGGAAAAAAAAGAATTTTACGGTTATTCCTTTTTTGTAAATGAAGATGTTCTTTCCCCGAGGCCTGAAACAGAAGAAATGGTTGAGCGGATCCTCCGTGAAGATCTATCCGAGAATGCTCTTGTCCTGGACCTTTGTTCGGGGAGCGGCTGCATCGGCATAACGCTTCTGATGGAGAGGCCGGGCTGGAAGTGTCATTTTTCCGATCTGTCGGAAAAAACCATCGGGGTTCTTGTCAGGAACGGCGAAACACTTGTAAAAGATTTTTCAACCCGCTCGCGAATCTTTACGGGAAACCTATACGAACCGATTGAAAATGCATTCTCCGCCGCAGACTCGAAAAACATCCATGAATTCCTGTACGATGCAATTCTGTCAAATCCGCCCTACATCCATCCAGATGAAAAAAATGATTTAATGCCGGAGCTTGCTTTTGAACCCCAGGGAGCTCTATTTACTGAGGATCTGCCCGGGATCTACTTTAAGATTTTAGACGGCGCAAATAAACTTCTCAAAAATAACGGAATTTTAATATGTGAACTTTCGCCACGCTGGGCAGAAACAGTTCTTGAATACGGAAATCAATTTATGGATGGAAACATCCTGATAGATCTGAGCGGTCTGGAAAGGTTTGTCTTCTTTAAAAAAAGAATGAAAAAAAACTGAAAGATCGGCCAGTTCCGTATACGGAACAGCGATTTTTTTGAGGCTGCCGTCTGCTGGAACATTCTACTGGAACGATTAACGGCTGCAGGAGATGCCAGGAGGGTATCGTTTTTAATTTACAGAGATTCATCAGTCGTCTATGACACTCATGGCATATTCAGAAATCGCAACACGCCGTTCCGGAGCATAATCTTTATGAAACCAGAGATTCTGGATTTTATTTGCCGACTTTTTGTTGTTTAAGTCAATTCGCGTCATGCATTCATCAACAGCGAATTTCATGGCGGCTGTGCCTGTCTCGCCGAGTCCCTTGTTCCTTTTTTTGCGGATCATTTCTCCATTTTGAGTTTTCAGTTTGGATGTCAGTGTATTGAAATCTTTATCGTCCACGCAGAATAGAAGCTCTTTTTTTCCGTCTTTCCATTTTACTTCAACTTCGTAAAGAGGAGCATTGCTGATATGAATGAGCCCCATTTCAAAAAGTTCAGGCCAGTACTCGTAAAAAAAAGAAAGCATGAGGGAGCGGATTGCATATCCGTCAAAATCTGCATCCGTTATGATACTGACTTTGTCATATGGAATTTCTGACATGCTTTTTACATGTCCTGCAAGAGGAAGATTAAGAATGGCAGCAATATTTTTGTATTCTTCATTGGCCATCGCTTTGGCCAGGCTCATTCCCTTACAGTTTAACGGTTTACCCCGCAGAGGAAAAAGTCCGTGGAGTTTTGGATTCCTTACAGGACGAAGACCGGCAATTGCAGAATCTCCTTCTGCAATAAAGAGTACTCTTCCTTCGTCAGCAGACTTGCCCGTGGGCGGCATGAATTTAGGGATGTTGTTGCGCGAAGCTTTTCGGAGGCCTTTCTGGGCGTCTTCCAGGGCTTTCATCTGGGTGCGCTTTTCCATCTGAAGCTTGATTTCTTCAATGAGACCGGTTTTTTTCAAAAGTTTGTCCAGATTCTTTTCAATGGCATTTCTGATTTCTTCATTGAGATCGTTGATCAGATAGGATTTGTCCTGTGATTTGAACCGAGGATTTAAAACACGAAGATTGACGTACATATGAAAGCAGTTCCTTACGTCGTTTCGCGTACACTGTGTTTTCAGCTTTTTTTCAAGAGCGGTGATCTGGTTTTTTTTGCGGACCTCGTCGCAGATCCGGTTCTCCAGATATTCAATGGCAGATCCGCCCTGTGCCGCATGGATGGAATTGACCCATGTCAGAGTCTTGTTCTGTCCGATCACTACAAAGCTCTGAAGATGAATTTGCGAAGGCGCGGAAGGATTGGAATAATCCAGCTTGTAATACGTAAGATCCGACGAAGAAAATATTTCATCAAGGCCTTTCTGGAATTTGTATTTTTCCGTCTTTTTTTTATGACTGAAACTGACTTCCAGACCGGGATTGGTCATGGCAATATCCTGAAGATACTGACGGAGGAGTGGAACATCAAAGGTCGTATCCAGGCCGTTAAAATATTCCGGATTGAGTTCGAATTCTACCGTGGTTCCGTGGCTTCCTGTCTTCGCTTTTCCGATGACTTCTCTCATCCCGGTTTTTAGGAGAATCTTTTCCATCTTTTTCAGATGATCCTCTTCAAGAGTAGAACAGCCTTCAAATTTGCCGTGCTCATCATAGTAGAGAAGAGTTTTTTCAAAATCGTCTGTTTTCAGTTTGAACGATTTAATGATTTTTACCGCTTCATCGGGAATTGTGAAAAGCTTTTTGTAAAGGATTCCTGAGTTTTCAGTCTTAACGAAAAAATGTGAGGATACCATCCTTACAAGAGAAATTCCAACGCCGTTCTGTCCTGCAACATGGTCTTCCTTGACCTTGTCGTCAAAATTTTCGCCGTACATTAAATGGAGAAAAACGCCTTCTGCATTTTTTGCCGGGATGCCTCTGCCGTTATCGGCCACGGTTATGCGTTTCCCATCGGGACTCAGGTCCACGCTCAGACGGTTCATTCTTTCTCTGGGCGCAAGTTTTTTGTCTTTCTGGTTTTTTCTGTATTCGTCCACGGCATTCATACAGGCTTCGTCAAGACACTTGAGTTTTGCGGGGATGTCATTCAGTTCCAGGTGGTTGATTTCATAGTGTCCCCCGGGTTCTTTGATGAAAAAATGCTGATCGAAGGTGGACATTGAATTCTGTCCCAGCCACATCCCTGTTCTCATACGGACATGTTCTACATTGGATAATTTCCTGAAATTGCGGTCGCCTGCTTTTGTTTTTTGCGGAGAATTTTTTGGAGCAGGCGAGGATGTCGCTTTGCTTTCTGCGGCGCCTTTTACAGGCGTCTTTTTTTCGGATTTTTTTGCAGCTGCCGAAGAAGCCTTTTTCTTCGCTGTTTTTTTTGCTGCGGTTGATTTTTTCTTTGTCATGATTTATCCCATTTGTCTTTTAATTCATTGAGTTCTTCCACCATGAATTTTGTAAGCGGTTTATCTTCTTTAACAAGAGTATTGTACTGTTTGAGCTTTTCTTTTGCCTCAACAATGGCTTCGTTGCATTTTCTGACTTCTTCTTTTGTCATGCGGTAAATCGGAATGCTGGAAAGCCATTCATAGTAGATGAATTTTTCATTCTTGAGTTTTTCTTCAAGATCTGATTTGGATTTTACTTTTAATACCTTTTCGTTCCATTTTTCCTCAATAAAGCGGATGAGTTCAGAATTCCGGCCGATTTTTTCTTTTTCAAGGCCGGCAAGTCTCTTAAAGCGCCGGATGAGATGCTTTTTGCGAAAATCGCAGAAACGCTTGATGATCTGCTCCGGAGTAAAATTGCGGAGAAGGCCGTCCTGTGTGATGACATTGTATGCAAGAGTTTCAGAGTTCTCTTTTGAGAAAAACAGTTTGAGATCTTCGTCTGATACCTTGGCTCCTTTCTTGAAGAGCAGCTCGATCTTAAATGTCTGGCTGGAGTAGTCGACATACTCTTTGAGAAATGAATCTTTTTTATCCAGAATGTCATCCAGATAGTTGATTACTTTTTCTCGGTTCCATCCCTGGGGAGCGTCTGTCAGAAAGATGCTATTTCCTTCGCGTGTGAAGGCGAAAGTTGTCGTCATGATTAAAGATCCGTTTTCATTCTGATTGAGCCGAATTTCGCCGTTGTAGTTCTGATACCAGGGCATGAGCTTCTTCGGTTTTTTTGTTTTTAAATAGGCAATCTGAGACTCGACGATATCGGAAAGGCGGTGTGCTGGAATGAAGCAGCGGAAACCTGTTGCAATTCCCTGAATGTTATTTAAGAGGACAAGCGGAACTTTCCCCACATAAAAGATGGGTTCTTCATCCGTTTCGTCGTAATTAGGAACGTAGTCAATGTCGGGGAGGCTTTCAAACAGTCCGACATCTTTGGAAAAATCCGAAAGTTTAACTTCCGTGTAACGGGGAGAGGCTATGGCGGATGGATCCAGAACGTCTCCGAATGTTCCTTCGCCGCTGACCAGAGGGATATTGTTGGCAAAAGTAAAATTCTGGGCCATCTGCGAAAGGGCATCCTGAATGGACTTGTCTCCGTGGGGATGGTAGGACATGGTCAGACCGGCAGCCTTGACTGTTTTTGTAAAACGGTTTCTTGCATCTGAATTCCACATGGCCCAGAGGATTCTTCTCTGAACAGGTTTGAGTCCGTCAATTTCATGAGGAATAGCCCTTGAATCACAGACATAACGTGAATATTTTCTCTGGTCGTCATGGATCTGTTCTTCGAACGCTTTTTTGGAAAAATTTGCTTTCATTGTTGATTTCATAATTACAATCGGATTATGTCTGATGATATGCTTTTTTTGTCGAGGGGATTTTTTGTTGCAGAGACTCAAATCTTTTCATAAAATACGAAAATAGAGGATTTTTTTCAGATTTCAGGGGTTTTGGGAGATAGAGATGATTGAGGCAGATGAGAAAACTCATACAGATCATTGGAATTTGTTTTTGAAAATATTGTTGTATTTCTGGATTTCTGTAATCATTCTTCAGGGAAGCTGCAAAAGGTCATCTTCAACGGAAGGAGATTCTTCCATGAAAGAGAAATATGAAGAAGAGCGCCGGGAAATGGTCGAAACGCAAATTGCCGCCCGGGGTATTAAAAACAAAGCACTTTTAAAAGCCATGCTGGATGTACCGAGGCATGAATTTATTCCCGAGCAGTCCAGGTATGAAGCCTACGGAGATCATCCGGTTCCTCTGGGAAACGGACAGACAATTTCGCAGCCCTATATTGTTGCCGTGATGACGGAACGGCTTGAGCTTACCGGAACGGAAAAGGTTCTGGAAATCGGAACGGGAACCGGTTACCAGGCTTCTATTCTTTCGAAACTTACGGCCGATGTTTATTCCATTGAAATTGTGGAGGACCTTCACCTTCGCGCAGTTCAGATCATTAAGCAACTGGGCTACAGCAACATTCACACCAAATACGGCGACGGCTACAGGGGATGGCCCGAGGCCGCTCCCTTTGATGCGATTATTTTAACCGCAGCTCCCGATCATATTCCGCCGGAACTCTTTCGCCAGTTAAAAGAAGGCGGACGGATGATTCTGCCTGTGGGAGTGGATATGCAGGAGCTGATTCTTGTGAAAAAAGAAAAAGGGAAAATGATAAAAAAAACTCTGGAATATGTCCGTTTCGTGCCCATGACTGGGGAAGCTCAACGTTAGCCGCTCACTCATCTCCCAGCAGTTTAATATAGAGTCCTGTCACAGAGCACATTCCCCATGGCCCGGGAAACGATCCCTCCTGGATCGACTTCCCGGGGCGCTTCGCACTCCTGCTCCGCTCCAGGGTCTGCGCTTCCGTGGCAGGTTAAATTAATTCCATTTTACCGGAAGATTCGTTCTCTCTGTCTGGCGCGAGGGGGATGATTTGTTTTGTCAAACAATTTCCACGCGGCGGATTCTGGAATGACGCTGGTTATAAATATTCAGTGGATATTGTTGCAGCTTTGTCTGTTATCCATTCTTTAAGATGCGAAACAATCTCTAAATCATTTTCATCATAAGAGGCTGCAGGATGGA
>JAOUOA010000145.1 GCA_029880625.1 Spirochaetia bacterium | reverse complement strand
TATTTTATTGATACTTGCAGATTTTCAATATCTACATATAATCTATTTAGTTCTTTGCATCCTGAATGCGCTGAATCAGACTGAAAATTTTTCTTTTTAGCTCATCTTGATTTCCGTTATTTTCAATGCAAGCAGTTGATCGTTCAATTTTTTCTTCCAGCGGCAGCTGCGCTCTTTCTCTCTGCATAAATTCTTCTTCAGTCCAGCCGCTTCGCGACAGCGCCCTTTTTTTTCTGATATGAAAATCTGCATGGATAGTTAGCGTAAGATCATATTCATGGTCCTGGTTTGTTTCAAAAAGTAAGGGAACATCATAGACCAGAATTTCTCCAGGCTCAAGGGACTGTTTCATTTGATTAAATTTCTTTTTTACTTCAGGATGGATCAGTGAATTCAGATAGGAAAGTTCTTCCGGCTGATTGAAAACTTTCTCAGCAATTTTTAATCGCGATACCTGGTTTTTTTCAATGACGGATTCTCCGAAATGATTTCGAAGGGCCGATTGGATTTCTTCTGTCTCAAAAACTTCTTTTGCTAGCATATCTGCGCTGATCACCTGTACGCCGGCGTTTTGAAAAATTTCCGCCGTCGTTGATTTTCCTGAAGCGATCCCTCCTGTAAGACCAATTACAAAGAATTTATTGTCCCAGTGTATCTCGGGGAGGGATTCAATCTCCATACTGAAAGCCATTGTAAACGGTGCCGGAAAAAGTACAAGGTTTTTTTATGTCACATTAAAAAAAAATCTCAATGTGGATTTTCTCCCCACCCAGTGAAATTTATGGATTTAGAACTTTATGTAAAAATTCCTTTCTAAATAAATCCTGAGTCAATGAATGAACCAGCACTGTTTATTATTTTTCAGAAGAAAGAAATTCTGAAATTTTTGGATCAGCAGGATAACTGTTCATGGGGATGCTCCTGTCATTGATTCGAAGAAATTTCTGCTGGATAGAAATGATATTTCCTGAACGGAAAATGATTTCAACCTGACAGATTTTACCGCTCACTGAATTGCAGATAAAAGAACCCGTATGTGTCCTTATAAAATAATCCTGACTGCCCATTGATTGAAAAACAAATGATTTTTGTGAAGGCTCCGGAATTTCCGGCAGATCTTCTCTGTAAACAAGATTCTGAAAAAGCTTTTCCCCGTCGACAATGCTCAGGATTATATTAAGATGATTTTTCGTCTGCTTTTGAATTGTTTTTGAAAGATGCATAGTGTGAGAGCTGTTGGAATGTCCGAAAATATGTATCCGCAAATCTTCTATAGCAATTTCTTTTGAGTGTATTTTTAAGTTCTTTTTCTTTGAAATTTTGTTTTCAGAAAGAACTGGAATTCCGAATAGAGAGTGAGCAAATGCTTGATCCGGCCCTTTGAAAAGCATCGAATCGTATTTCATGTAATCAATTAAATTGAAGTTTTTATTTTCAATTTTGCTTTTAAAGCTTGTGAAATCTTTTGCATTTGTGAAAGAACCAGTATGTAAAAACAGAACGCTTCCGTTTACATGCTGGAGTTTTTTTCTGGTTGTTTCGATATACGAATGGAGCGCTGCAAGTCCTCCCTGTCCAAATCGATCTGCCTGGAAATCTCCTTTTAAGTCCGATGTTGCGATTAAAATGATTTTTACATCATCAACCGGTTCAGAAAATAGATCCTGCCTGACAGCTGAAAATAGGATCGCACCTGCAGCGGTAAAAAATAATATCTTTTTCATTGAGATTTGAATATTATCAAATAGCATATCTTTAATATCGGCCTTGAAGATTGGCAGTTTATGAATAAATCCTGATGATTTTGGATATGGCTCGCTAGAGGACACGGCTATGTTTATAATTAATAAATAAGGGCGATTTTAAATGAAAAAAGGATGTTTGTTTAAAGTATTTGATACAGGCGATTCTTCTGAAGTCTGTAAGAATCAAGCTGCATGTGCTTTTCAAAAATAGCTTCTGTGAAATTTTCCAGGTTTTCCTGGAATGTGGATGAGGCATCCATTGATAGGGCAAAAAATAATGAATTTTGCATATTAACCATATTTTTAATATCTGTTGACAGAATTTATATATCCGTATATCTGGATGTATGGATCTAAAAAGGAGTTAAAATTATGGAAAAAAAGCACATTAAAGATATCAGCAAAGTCGGAAAAGCTCCAGACGGAGTCAAAGTTGACATCACTTCCCATCTGGAATCGGATTTATTGGCTGTTCAGAACATTGTTGAAAGCTGCGCAACCGGCGCCTGTGACTGCATGAAGCCGGAAGTAAAGCAGAAAGTGACTGGAATGGAGTTTATTCGAGGTCAGGATGGAGCATCGATTCATATCCGGGGCAACATATCTGTTGAAGAGATTCAGGAGACAATGGACCGCTCTCAAAAGGAAATTAATTCATCTGATTGCTGTTCGATCACAGATGAGAATAGCACAAAATGCTGCTGATTCATTTGACGTTTCCAGCAAAGTGAGAAATTTGGGCCAATGGATGCTTTAATTGAATCATTCAAGGCCCTTTCAGATCCAACTCGAATTAGAATCTTAAACCTTTTAAGTCAGGGAGAGCTCTGCGTATGTGATATTATGAATGTACTTGATATACCCCAGTCGACAGTATCCAGGCATTTAAGTGTTCTGAAATCTTCACGATTTATTTCATCGCGAAAACAGGGACTCTGGCATTACTATAAAATAAACAGAATGTCAGAGCTTGAAAAAGATCTCTTTGCAATTCTTGAAAAATACCGGGAAAAAGATTCTTATTTCAGTAAAGACATCAAAACTTTGAAATTAAAATGCTCCTGTGACGATAAATCCGGCTGTAAATAAAATATACTGAAATCCTATTTCCTGGGTATTTACATAGAATGAAAGGCGGGATTTCTCTTTCGAAATTCTACGGATTTAAATTATCCTTCATCCGGTATACAGGGGATGTCTGTTTCCATATACCATTCCATGGTTTCTATAAAATACTGTAGAGATGGATCAAGAGTTGTGCCGTTCTGTACACAGGCAAGAAGGGTGACACCGGATGATTTTTTTAAAAATAAAACAGCATCGCCTGTTCCGCCTTGAAATTTATGAAAGCCGGGTGTTGAAGATATAAAAGGCAGCTCAGCGCTGAATCCGTTTTTATCCCAGATGATGATTTCGGTAAACATTAGATTTTCTTCAGTCCAGATCCATCCTGATGGAATGCTTGCGCGAAAGCTGCGTAGAATCCTGCAGCTCCCGTCATCGCAGGGCATCGAAGCATGAAACCTGGAGCTGGATACATCAAGGTTGTATGCGAAATTATAAATGAGTCCGTTGTTTGAATCCGGTTTAATGAGGTATCCGCTGCCTGAAAGCGGCCCTGCAGATGAAGCTTGTCTTTGATCCTGGAATATACAGCTGCTGTCAAAAGGACCTGCGTATCTTTCTGCACGAAAAAAAGGCCCGCGGCCCGAGAAAACTGTAAACGGAGAGAGCATGGCATCCCCGGTTATGCAGAACATCCTGTCTGTATTGGAATACTGGATCAAGAGCGGAGGGGAACTTTGAGCCAGAAGAGACGGCTGAATGTACATTGCTTCGTTTTTCAGTCTGTTGAATTCATCGCTGAAGAGCGATACCGTTAAAGGATCATGGAATTCATAAAATGCCTCCAGGTTTTTATTGCGGGCGCTCATGGACCAGTTGTAGGAGCCTGTATAAACAGAATGATCGTCAACAATCAGGGTTTTATGATGGAGATGCCCGCCATGAAATTCGCCGGGTTGATTTTCCAGTCGGGAACGGTTGCCTTCAATATAAATAAAAAAATTCAATGGAGCATTCATGCGAAGCCGTTCCGCTTCGGAGTTTTTCGGGAGACTTTCTGAATATCCTGATGAATCGTAAATCCCTTCTACAAGGATGCCGCGCTGAGCGGCGGCATATAAAGCGTCGGTAATAACCGGGTCCGTATGGCTGAAAATCAAATAACGGATTCTGTATTTAGCATTCAGTATGCCATGGAGGATTCTGCTCTGAATCCATTTTCCTCTTCCCGGAGAAATGATCATTTCTCCGGAATAGGGCAGGCGGATTCTTTCAGAGGGGATCTGTTCGTGATTTAGAGAATCAGAGATTTTCTCTGCGGTATCGTGGGGAATGCGAAGAAAGAAAAAGAGATTGTTATTGTATAGAAACCCGCTTCCGGTAAAATTTCCTGTTCCACTGATCAGAATGGTTCTATCGATCAGGATGACCTTTGCATGCTGAAGTCCTGTAAGCGCTCTTTGTTCAACCTGGAAACCGGCCTTTTCAAGATGAGAGTAATCTGTTCCGTATGAACCGATAATTTTTACAGAGATCCCCTGACGTTTTTTTTCCTGAAGATTCTTTATTATGGAAGGTTCTGTCATTCCGTAGCACCAGATTTCAATGGAAGAATTCGCAAGGAGAATGGCCCGGTTTGCAGTGTCCAGTGCGATAAATTTTCTTTCGTGATTGACCGCATCGGAAGGATGGGTGAAAAAAAATCCGTATTCGAGAAAATATGGATCGTCAAACCAGTAAAATGGGCTGTCCTGATCATTTCTGCATGAAAAATAACTGAAGAAACATATGCAGAATAGGATCATTCGTATTGCATTATTCACAAAGAAAATGTTTGTATGTTTTAAGATCATATTTTCGCTTGAAGTTTAAAAGGATGCTGCAAACAGAATCGAAATACTTTCTCCCGCAAGGATACGGTTCTTGAATTTAATTTTGTCGCGGTAAATACGGCTGTACATCACCCTGAATTGAAATGCTTCTGCTCTATAGGGCTGAAGCCCTGCAGAAAATTCAGTAAAACGGGGCAAATTAGCATCTGAGGCTGCGTTTCGAAAAGGATTTTTCTTTTTATTGGAACGTGCTTTGAGAGGGACTGCTCTTTCGCCTGAAAATGAGATCATTACATTTCTGATTCTGCCTGAAACATTAAGAAAGAAGACCGCCGCATGATCTGTCCATGAGCGTTCCGTATGCTGGATACGAAGCCCGTTGCATTCGTTGCGGTCGCTGCAGATGACAGGAAAGGGTGTGAAATCCAGACTGCCTTTCAGAAGCGGGGAATGGATCATTGTATTTCCATAGCCGATATAACCGCTTTTTTCTTTTAAATCCGATAAAGGCCCCGGTGTTCGTGTTTGTGGTTCAGGGAGAATCAAACTGCCGTTGATGTAAAAGCGCCTGAGTCTGGAATTGAATTCCATGCGCAGTAGCAGGCCGTCTATTTCCCCCTGGTATTTGCCATTTTGATTTCTTGCAGGGCTTCTGTAATATCCGTAGGAGCGCTCCAGGCTTAAAAAAAGATTCGCTTCGTAATTAAAGCTGCTGAATCCTCCTCCGGCTGTGAATGCAGCGGATTCAATTCTGTCTTCAGGTTTCTTTACGGAATGGATATGGCTTGAAGTCTCTTTCTGGAGGATGACATTATATAAAAATGAAAATACAAAATGCTGTCCGGTGAAAAGGTAATGAATGGAATGCCCGCGGCTGTTTTCGTTTGTTTTGGAGTGTTTCAGGCCTGCGTAAAATCTTTCTTTGCCGTATGTTATGCTTTCTGAATCAGGGCCGTTTATCGAGGAATTTGAAATATAGCTTCCGGAAAGATAGGGAGCGTGATAGGGAATAAAGGTAATGGTTCCGATATTCTGACGAGATATGCGAAGGGCAATCCCTGAAGCCGGACCGTGAAAATTGGAAGCGTCCGGATTGGATTTTAAATCCAGCTTTTTGTTCAGGAATAAATTTATTTTTTCCTGATTTGAAGCAGATTGTAAAAAATCGAATCTGCCGATTCCCAAAGAGCATTGGTTATCTTCGCAGAATTGGATGCCGCCGTAAAGGCTGTCTCCGGGCAGAAAAATTTGATTTTGATAAAATTTTCCCTCGGGGGAACCCTGGCTTTTTGAAATATTTTTTGATTCGCCGAGGGGGATGAAAATACCACCGGAGATTCTGTAAACAAAAGAACGGGAGGATTGACGATCTGTATCTGTCCATATCCCAGCATGCAGCGATCGATCATGAATGGCCAATCTTTCCGGGCTGGCTCTGTAGGGATCTCTGGATTTTTGTTTCGGTGGTATGTAGCGGAAGTAACCAGCTGAAAAAACCGGGTAAAATAAATATTCTTTTGTTCCGGGATTCAGATCCTTGTTTTTATGATTGTCTGATTGCAGCGAGTATTCTTCAGCGAAGATACAGAAAGGGAATGAATAAAAAAAGAATAAAAATACAAATGAGAAAAGGAGAAAGGAACCATCTGAATCATTACAAATTGCAGATGAACTGATTTTTCTGGATCCAAAATAATGTTTTATAGAAGAATCATGCATAGTGAAATTTGTTTCAGAGCATTCGGACATTGTAATTTGATTCAGAATCCCGAATGGTATCCGATTTTCTTTCAATGGTTTCTCCGGTCTGCACTTGCAGGAAAAACGGCAGAGGCGTATCGGGAAGTCCGAAAGAGCAGAGGGGACTTTCGGTTAAATCGTTTTCTTTTGTGAAAAGAATCAGACCTTCGCCGGATGAAATGCCGTTTCCCATAGCAGATGAAGTTTCGACAGTCCAGAGTTCTCTGTCTTCTGCTTTCAGGGGCAGGATTTGATAAGAAAAATCGAAGTCCGGATCAACCAGTATGGCGCATGTTTTCGGCATTAACTCCAGAGTATTACCCGTCAGTGTAACGTTTGCCGGTATGGATACAAACCGCTGCAGATACGGAACAATTTTATCCTGCGAAGATGAGTCTTTTAAATAAAGGCCATTTTGAATTTCTGAAAGCGACAATCCGTTCGGTGAACAGATACGGATCCATTCTGAATGCCCTGAAACAGGGGATGGA
>JAOUOA010000144.1 GCA_029880625.1 Spirochaetia bacterium | reverse complement strand
TTAATATTTGTGATTTCTCCATCTGCGTTTGTATTAAAGATTAAATTGGAAGAGTTTCTGTTCGGGAAAAGCTCCCTGTTCAAGGTGAACGACAGCATGGCCGAAGAAACACCATGTCCGGAAACGTCAAATAAATAGAACGCTGTGTAATTATCGTTAATTTGAAAATAGTTGAACAGATCCCCTGCGACAAAATCAGATGGAAGAAAAATCCATTCGAAATTTAAATTATCAGAGATCTGAATGTTTGTTTCTGGAAGGAGTTTTATCTGAAATTTAGCCGCCATTTCCAGGTCCTGTCTCATTCGTAAATAAGCTTCTTCAATTTTACGATTTGCCTGCTGCAGATTCAGGTTTTTATCGGCAAGATCTTTTTCAAGATTGATTACGCGTTCGCCGGACCGAATCTTAACTTTGAGTTCTTCTTTATTAAAAGGTTTTTTAATGAAATCATCTGCTCCTGCATCAAGGCCCTCAATGATATCCTCCTGGGTATTTTTTGAAGTAAGGAGTATGAAGTAAATGTAGTAACTGAATCCGTATTTTCGTAATTTTTTACAGAATTCAATTCCGTTTTCTCCGGGCATGATCCAGTCGCTGATCACCATGGGAATTTTATTTTGGACCAGAAGTTCAAAAGCTGTGGATGCATTGTCTGCTTCGATTACAGTGTGTCCCAATTTGCTCAAGTAGCGTGAAAGGATGGCTCTTAAATAATCGTCGTCATCAACGATCAAAATATGAAGTCCTTCGTCTGATGCGATTTGCAAAGGATATAAAATACTTTTTTCCATGATCAGCGCATTTCGATCCTGACTGCAGACGTAGTCTACGCTGTCCATTACTTTTCTGATCAGGAATATGCCGTAGCCGCTTTCAGGATGCGTTGCGAAATTCGGTTCTCTTGTTTTTGTAATATCAAAACCTTCGCCAAAATCAAAAATTGAGATTTTAAGGATACTCTCATTAATAGATAATTCAATTTTGATTTTGTCTCCTGACTCTTTGTTGATTTTTACAGGCGGCTGTTTGATCGCATTGGTCAGGCCTTCTGTTATGGCAAGTTCTACGCCGTTGATAATATTTTCTGAAATTGGAACAGGAGAATTCGTCTTGAAAAAATTCAAGGAATGATGAACTGTCTGAGCAAGCAATTTCATTTCACGGTTTATTGCAAATGAAATTGTATTTTCCCTTTCTGGTAAAATATTTTCTGTGAATGGTGATTTCTGCATAATAAATTTAAAATATCTTTTTTAGAAAATATGAGAAAGGAAGATTCTTGAAAAGAATTGCGGAAGTTTTTTCAGTTTTTGAAGCTTTGGACTGCTTCATCAATGGTTTCATAAATGCTGAATAACTGATGGAGTCTGATTAATTCAAATACGACACGCACTTTTTCGATCAGACCGACAATTACAATATCTCCGCCTTCTCCTTTAACGCTTCTCAGGCAACCCACCAGACTTCCAAGTCCTGAACTATCAATAAAATCAACCTTACTTAAATCAAAGACGATATTTTTTTCTTTTTTATCCAGAAGATTTTTTACCAGATCTTTCAGTGTTTCAGCATTACCTGCATTGATTTTTTCTTCAAAAATAAGGATGGAAATATTTTCTTTTTTATCAATTTGGTATTTCATGATTTCTCCTGTCTGATATATAGTAATTTTTTATATGTGAACCAATCTCTGCAAGGAAAATTCAAACATCACCGAGCCTTTCTTTTTTCCCGGTCTTCAAATTTTATCATACAGGTTAATTATTACCTGTATGATAAAAACAGATGCACGGCCTCATCTTTGCTTCAAGGAGAAAAACATCACCTCCTGCAGGTCAAATAGTTGCTGTTATTGCAATATTCTATTCCGCTGGACACAGATATATGTTGTTTCCATTTGAAATTATTTGAATCTCGGTTATTTTATGCTTGTTTGACTCAATTTTATAATTCTGTACAACGGAAAGAGGGTAAAAACTCTCATCTGAAATCAGAATTTCCTCCAAATATTCTTAGCAAATCATTCAAATCTAATCTCAAAACTGACTCTTTTTATAACTGTTTGACCCATTTCTTTAAGAATATTTCGGTTCTGTTCAGCCTGAAAATAAAAGAAACGGCAAAATATAACAGCAGGGATGGTGATGAGAATCATAAAAATTAATTCTAAAAATCATAAAAGTTTGCTTCTCAAAAACATAAAGTGTATTTTATTAGTCTCAGTCCCGTAAAGGATGTTATAAAGATTAAGAGAACTCCGATCTCTTGAAACCTTCGGTACAGCCATGGTTCAGAGACGATAGGGTGCTTCTAGAAATGGAATTGCCTGCTGTTTGCAAAGGAGTAAAAATGATTGCTGAAAAATGCATCAAGAATGAAATTTTTACAGAATTAACACCTACTTTTAAAGATCCTTTCGGCAGAACCTTTAAAAAACTCAGGCTGAGTGTTCTTCCGTCCTGCAACTTTAACTGCATTTACTGTGATCCTGGGGCTTCTCCTTCCCATCTTTCTGGAATGAGTCATTCTCTCTCCCTGGAAAAACTGCTTGGTACCGTTCAAAAGATTCATGAACAAACCAATTTGACGTCAGTTCGAATTACAGGAGGCGAGCCTCTTCTATATAAAAATCTTCCAGAACTAATTTTCCAGCTGAAGAGTATGAAAATCTCATCTGTAAAAATTACAACCAATGCAAGCAGGCTCTACGAGAGACTGCCTGAATTAAAGGAGGCAGGAATTGACGGCTTTAATATTTCCCTCGATGCTGTTGACAGCAGTGTTTTTCTAAAAATGTCCGGTCAAAAGGGAAACCTGAAGCAAATTTTAAAAGCTGTTGATGAATGCATTCGCTTAGAAATTCCGATAAAATTAAACGCGACACTTGTTCGAGGGTGTAATGAAAATCAAGTTCTGCCGCTTCTTGAATTCGCTATGTCCAGAAATATATCCATCCGCTATATAGAATTGATGGACATGGGGCCCCTTTTTGGAAAAACAAAAGAACGGCTTTTTCCTGAAAAAGAAATTCTGGAAAGCATACAGAAATCATATACTCTGACGTCTCTTCGCAGAGAAAAAAACTCTACGGCTCGGTATTTCAGAGTCAATGGAAGTTCCTATGTGTTTGGAATTATTTCAAACTCAAGCAGTCCGTTTTGCCAGGACTGTGACAGACTGCGTCTGAGCTCTGAGGGAATGATTTTTGGGTGTCTGAGTGAAAATCGCGGATTTTCAGTCAGGAATCTGAAGAGTTCTGAAGAATGGGGTGATGTTCTTACGAAAGCCCTCAAGCAGAAAAAAAGTGACAGTTTTAGCGGAAGCAGTCTTTCAATGAAAAATATAGGAGGCTAAAATGTCAGCGTCGTCAAGCATGAAATCAACTTCAATATGTGTTAAATTTTTCGGACCCTTAAAAGATCATTTTCATGAAGAAATCAAATTCCACGAGGATTCTTTCTCCATCATAGAGGATGTTTTTAAGTATTTAATTAAAAAACATCCGGAATCAGAAGGTCTGCTTCGATCCAGCCGGGCTGTCGTCAATGATGAATTTGTGGATTTTGCCTTTCCTCTTTCTGGAAATGAAACTGTATATTTTCTGCCCCCGGCAAGCGGAGGCTGAAATTTTTCGAATGAAACTGCATTCTGTAAAAATGATAATAGAAGATTTTTTTTATGAAATACTTAACGAGATCAGAAATAAAATTAAATGAAATCATTCAGGAAGCAAAACATCCTGCATCAGGAGGGATTGTTGTTTTTTCGGGGGATACACGAAATCACAATAAAGGGAAAGCAGTCCTTTATCTGGAATATGAATCGCATGAATCCATGGCTGAAAAAATGATTGAGGAAATTTTGAATGATGCAAAAGAGAAATGGAACCTGAATTATGCATTCTGCCAGCACAGGCTCGGAAGAGTCGATATCAAAGAAAGCGCTGTTGCTGTTGTCACGTCCAGCGCTCACCGGAAGCAGGCTTACGAAAGCAATATTTATATCATTGATGCTGTAAAATCAACCGTTCCGATCTGGAAGCATGAATATTTTGAAGACGGCAGCGTAAAATGGGGCGAACCGCAGACGGTTTGAAATCTCGAAATTGTCATGAATAAAATAAAAGCGATGATCCTTTCCGGTGGAATGAGCCGGCGGATGGGAAGCGATAAAGGTCTGATGTTAGAAAACGGACAGGCACGCATCCAGATTGTATACAATCAGCTGCTGTCAAGTTTTGACAGCATTTATATTTCAATTCGAAAAGAGCAGAAATCGGACTATAAAAATATATTTTCTCAGGATCAGATGATCTTTGATTCTTCATCCTTTTCAGAAATTTACGGTCCGCTTCGGGGCCTTTCCTCATTCAGCGAAATCTTTCCATCAGAATATTTTTTTGTCAGTGCATGTGATCTTCTCAATTTAAATCAGAATTCAATTGAAATACTGCTTGGTGAATTTGAACAATCCCCGGGTGCGGACTGTTATCTGTATCGTTATATGAGAAGGCCTGAACCGTTATTTGGAATTTACCATACCCAACCGCTGCTCCGGTACACAGAAGATATTAAGAAGCATAAAAAAAGTGATTTCAGCATGATGTCCCTGCTCGGGCATTTAAAGTGTTCCATAACGGAACTTAGCGAAAATGATTTTTTTTACTTAAAAAACTTTAATGTTCCTGATGAAAAACCCAAAAGAGATTGATTCTGAAATCGGATGTGTTTCCTGACTTGCTGATCAGTGTTTGAGCGTTTTTTTTCTGCCGATTTATTATTCCCGGGCAGGGTGCGGAAAGGGCTTGCCACACCCGATAATAGTACATTAATAATGGATTTTATGTAAAACTTTGAAGTTTACATATATAATTATGGAAAACGTCGCCGACAAACTTTCTTCCTATGTCTCTTCCCTGGTTTTACAGAGGATCGGGGACTCAAATCTTAAGCGGAACCAGCCTGATCAGGTCCGATTGAAGGCAGCCGTACTTTTTGTCGATATCTCGGGATTTACCACTTTTACAGAAGAACTGGATAACAGTGGTCCGGAAGGCATCGAGGCTCTAGCAGAGCTTCTGAATGCAGTCTTCTCTAAGTTAATTTCAATTGTTTATGAAAATGGCGGCGATGTTGTTAAATTTGCAGGGGATGCGCTCTGGGCAATCTGGAGAAATGAAGAAAATTTGGATGAGGCTGTTCATCAGGCCATCTACTGCGGAAAGAAAATTCAGCAAGAACACAGCATCAAGGATGTTTCGAGTGTAAATCTAAGGGTCAGTATCTCTGCCGGTGAAATCAGCGTCCTACATGTTGGAGGAGAATATAACCGCTGGGAAATGATTATTGGCGGCCCCCCCCTTCTGGAGCTTGGCAAAGCAGACCGGAATGCTGAGCCGGGAGATGTCTGTCTTTCAGGAAATGTGCCTGAAAGCATAAAAGGCGAAGTGGGAGCGGTCTCAGTCGGAGATAACTGTTTTCGCATTGATTCGGTGAATCAGCCTCTGAAAAAACCTCATGTAAAAAAGGTTTATGATCTGGAAATGTCAGATGCCTTAAGAGGCTATATCCCCGGCGCCATTCTAAAAAGAATGGATGCAGGTCAGGAAGACTGGCTTTCTGAAATCAGGAAGGTTACTGTTGTTTTTCTGCGGGTAAAAGGGCTGGATTATCAGAGCGAAGACAGTCTGGAAAAAACCCATAATTTCATGAGAAATCTTCAAAAAATTATTTATTATCATGAAGGAAGTCTGAATCGCCTGAATGTCGACGATAAAGGCACCATCATGCTTGCTGCATTCGGTCTTCCTCCTTTAACCCATGACAATGATCCTGCACGCGCAGTCATCGCCATGTGGGAAATTCAGGAAATGCTGAAAGAAACCGATTTGAAGGTCTCCATCGGGATTACGACCGGAAGAGCATTTTGCGGCGCACTTGGAAATCATTACAGACGGGAATATACCATGCATGGCGATATGGTGAATCTTTCCGCCCGTTTAATGCAGAAAGCTTCAGAAGGGTGGGGAATTCTCTGCGATGAAACTACATTTCGTGACGTGAGAACGAACTTTATTTTTGAAAAAATTTCAGATGTTCCCCTGAAGGGACGAAAGGCTCTGGCCAACTTATACAGTCCCAAAAAAATTCAGAAAAATCCGGAAGTTGAATCATACAGAATCAACTGCAGAGAGCAGGAACAGGAATTGGTTCAGCGGAAGATAAATGATTTGAAAAAAAATGATTCAGGAGGCATTGTAATTATTCAGGGAGAGCCGGGTATTGGAAAATCTGATTTTATTAAAAATCTTCTGGATGAAGCCAATGCTCTTCCAGCTCATTTTCAGATTCAGGGAGATTCGTCCAATCAGAGCAGTTATTTTTTCCCTGTGAAAAAAATGATGCGGAATTATGCCGTTGAACTTGAAAGCAAAAATCTTTTAAATTTTTCTGAGCATCTTGCGAAATATGCATCATTGTTGAATACGCGAAGCAGAAGTTTTTTTCCTGAAACTCAGGAATCATCAATGCTTACAAAATCTTTGAAGTTTGAAGCATTGAAAGATCTCTTTGTAGAAATCTTTTTGATCAAACATTCAGGTGAACCTGTGCTGATTGTGGTCGATGGATGCCAGTGGATGGATCTGATGACATGGCAGTTTCTTGAGGATCTTAATAGAAGGAAAAAAGATCTGCTTTTTATTCTGGTTAGCAGACCGATTTATGATGAGGAAAAAATTCCCGATCTTATGAAAGAACCCGGTGTTCTAAAAATCCTTCTGGGGCCTCTTACGGACTCTCAGATTCTTGAAATGGTATATCAGAAACTGGGTTCTGATAGGTTAAGCGGGGTACTTACAAAATTTATTCTGGATCATTCT
>JAOUOA010000143.1 GCA_029880625.1 Spirochaetia bacterium | reverse complement strand
GGATCAGATGATCGGAGGAAGACGAATCAAATGAGTAAAAAGAAGCTCCCATCGAAAAAGAAACCCGCAAACCAGGAAAATCTTCATCCAATGATTTCTGCAGGTTTTTCTTTAAATTCATTATGTGAGTTTTCAGCTCATCAATATAATTAAAATCTGAAATAATCATTAAAAACTCGTCATCGCCCCAGCGCAGAAGCGCATCAGAAGGCTTGCGATTTTCATCCATGGATTGGGCAGCACTGTCAAGAATCGAGTCAGCGGCTTTCTGCCCATTGTCCTCTGTAAATTGCGAAAAATGATCGATATCAATAAACAACAGCGCAAAGAAATTTTCAAAACGCAGTGCACGCTTAACAGCCTGATCAATTTTCTCTCCTGAATGAGATCGGCCTGGAATGGAAGAAAGATTGGCTGCAGTTTCAGAGAATTCCAGCTCCTGGTTGTGCGCATAATGCCGTGAAACATCACGGAGGATGCAGCGGATTTCTCCTGATGAAATTCCCATAAAGCACCCTTCGACCCAGGAATCCGTTTCATCCTCATTAACAAGGCGAAATTGCTTCACAAAAGAGTCAGTCAAACTCTTATCACGCTTAATAAAAATATTCTGAATTATTTTCCTGTCTTCCGGATGAACATATTCCTGTATAGATTCGCCGTCACAGCAAGATTTTTCTGAAACTTTTTTAATCCCCTGACAAATCCGGTACCAGGCATCTGTTGCCTTTAAAAGCCTTCCATCAGCATCCAGTTCCAGAACTGCCTCATCCATCAGGTCAAGCGTTTTCAGAAAAGATTTTTTTTCATCTGCGCTTTTCTGATTGATTTTATTGAGAATTTTTATTTCATCCAGTTCGCTTTTGAAATGAAACTTTTTAAAAATCTTTTCCAGAAAGCAGAACCCGGTAAAGCTTGACTGAAACAGATTGATTCCGATAACAAAAAGAACCGCATGAATCACAACGGAATAATAATGCAAATGTTCGAATGTATGTTCATTCAATTCCATTGACACATTAATCAAAATTGTCAGTATAATCAGAATTCCCACTGCACGCCGGATCAGAGGTTCAATGAACTGATTTCGCTCTCTTTCTTTTTTTGATGTTTCATTATCCATGCCGGACGAGCTTTGTTCGGAAAAAATCTTTTCGTTTTTATTGCTGCATTCAGACATATTTAAAACTCTGCCTGTCTCTAATCTATGATTTCAGCATCTGGATTTCGGCTTCTTTTAATTTCTTTTCTTTTTTAATGCTTCTTCTGCGCTGTCCGGAAGCTACTGCTTCGCTTCCGATGTGGAATTCACCTCTTTTTTCAGCCAGATCAATCTGTTTCTGCCTCTGCAGAAAGCGCTCTTTCTGTTTTTCCGTGGTTTGATTAAAACAATGTGGGCAGCTCACTCCGTGAGTATATTGAGGACTGTTTTTTTCTTCTTCTGTGATGGGCATCCTGCAGGCATGGCACTGG
The DNA here is from genome assembly GCA_029880625.1 of Spirochaetia bacterium. Lineage (GTDB taxonomy): Bacteria > Spirochaetota > Leptospiria > Leptospirales > Leptonemataceae > JAOUOA01. The sequence goes on along the minus strand of JAOUOA010000143.1, from coordinate 5,425 downwards.
TCATAGGATCCTTTTTCCAGAAGATGGTTTACGCTTACCCTTCTGTCAAACACAAAGCATTCCCCATCCCACATGCTGTCATCAGAATTTACTTTTTCAAGATAATTCAGAATTCCTCCCTGAAGATGAAACACTTCTTCAAAACCCATTTCCTTTAAATATGCAGTTGCCTTTTCGCATCTTATGCCTCCGGTACAGAACATGGCGACTTTTTTATGCTGATTTTTATTTACATTCCGGCGTATATATTCGGGAAACTGACGAAAATGATCGGTATGAGGAATCAAAGCATTCTGAAACGTACCGATTCGTGTTTCGTATTCATTGCGTGTATCAATCAGCAGAACTTCAGGATCAGAAATCAATTGGTTCCAATCGGCGGGAGAAATGTACGTGCCGACAGTTTTTAAAGGATCGATTCCGTGAATTCCCATCGTTACAATTTCTTTTTTCAACTTAACTCTGACGCGATTAAAGGGGATACTTTCATCATAGGAAAACTTGCAGCCGAGATCACTGAAGCGAGGATCTTTCTTTAGCCAGGAGATCAAAAATTGAATTGATTCATAGCTTCCTGCAACGGTCCCGTTAATGCCCTCATCTGCAAGGAGCAGAGTTCCTTTTATGCCGTTTTCCTTCATCAGTTTAAGAAGAGGTTCTCTAAAATCCCGATAATTACTGAATTTAACAAATTTGTACATTGCTGCAACGGTAACTGGTTTCATATTGATAAAGATCATCCGATGGAATTTAAGTCAATGGGTATTATAATAAGAAGAAATACATCCAGGGGCAATAAGAATTTTGTAATTTTTTATGATTTATTTCAGTCGAATATGAAAATATACAAATTTATGAGATCCAAGAATCACCAAAGATTATGTTCCATTCCTGATTTTTGCAGGGCATATTTATCTGAATTTTTAAATTATACCATATAATTTGAATTTCCAGTAACCGATATTAAAATGAACGCTAGAGGAGAAAACATCTGAATTTCTGAAGAAACTCACATTAATTTTGCCCTTTTCAAATAATATAAATAACAATGGTAATGTACAATGATTGACCGAATTATATCTGATATTAAATTTAAGAATAAACTGATTTTGATAACCATTCTTCCTGTTCTTGGATTTTTAGTTTTCTCAACTCTCAGTTTTTACAGAAACATCACAGATTATTTCACAATGAATACTATGGAGAAAGTCTCAGTTCTTGCAATTTCAGCCAGCGCTGCTGTCCATGAAATCCAGAAAGAAAGAGGCATGACTGCCGGTTATATTGGGAGCAATGGCGAAAGTTTTTCTGATGAGCTTGCAGAACAGACCCCTTTAACCGATGAAAAAATCTTAAAATTAAAAAATGATTTTTCTCAAACAGAAATCAACAACAATGAATTTTCAGGATTAAAAAATGCGATCCTCAAGGATTTCGATGCCATTTCTGCCTTACGAAAGGATGTTCAGAAGCTGAATATTACAGCAAAAGAAGCGATTGGCTTTTATTCCGAAATAAATGAAAACCTGCTCTCCATTATTATTATTCTTGCCGGGATGGGAAACAATGCTGAAATTTCGTCCTCTCTTATTGCATACTATAATTTTATTCATGCGAAAGAAATGGCAGGGATTGAACGAGCTGTCCTCAGCTCAACATTTTTACAGGATCAGTTCTCAGGCGGAATGTACAATCGTCTGCTTGACCTTATGTCACAGCAGGATGTTTATATTGAAAATTTTCTTCACATGGCAGATGAACAATCAAAAGCGCTCTATACTTCTGCTGCAAGCGGAAAGGAATTTTCTGAAGTTGAACGAATGGAAAAAATTGCGATTAATAATGGAGATAAAGGAAATTTCGGCATTGATGCAAATTACTGGTTCAAGACAATTACAAAAAAGATTAATGCATATTATGAAATTGATTTAACATTATCCCGAAATATCGGTTCACGCGTAGGCGATTTAAAAAATGAGTCATTTTTATCTCTCGTAATCAATTTATTTTTTATGACTGGCATACTGTTGTTTTCTTTTTTCAGTTTCAAATTAACATCTTCAAACTTAATAAATCGAATTTCAAAAAATCTTTCCGCCATTCAGAAAGTAGAAAACGGCGACCTGACATTCCGCATTGAAGATTCTGGTAAAGATGAAATCGGGTCCATTTCAATCAGCATGAACAAACTGGTCGATAAGCAGCATGAAATCATCAGACATCTTGTTAATTCCGGGACAAAACTGAAAAGTGCATCCGATGATCTGACACAGTCCAGCCTCAATCTTTCTTCAGGACTGGAGCAGAGTTCCGTTCAATCCCAGGCGATTGCATCTGCCGCTGTTGAGATGAACCAGAACCTCCAGCTCATTTCCAGTTCGATTGAAGAAATGTCTATCAGCGGAGCAGAAATGGCGCGCAATGCATCGGAAGCGGCAAATTACAGTAATCAGGCTAACCAGAAAACAGAATCCACCCATGAACTATTCCAGGAGCTGAATGTAAATGCTAAAGAAATCAGTTCGGTCATTGATTCCATTACAATGATTGCCAAACAAACCAATCTGCTTGCTCTCAATGCTTCCATTGAAGCTGCAAGCGCGGGATCTGCCGGAAAGGGATTTGCCGTGGTTGCATCTGAAGTAAAGGAACTGGCCATGCAGTCTTCTACAGCATCAGATACCGTAAGAAAACGAATTACGGAAATTCAGAAAAATATTGAAAAAGCGGTAGAAGCCATATCAGAAATTAACGTAACAATAGAAGCATCCAATCAGGCAACAACGACAATTGCCTCTGCCGTCGAAGAACAGTCCATAGCTTCAAAAGAAATTTCAGGGAATATTTCGCAAACAACCCAGGCATCAAATGAAGTAACAAAAAATATCAACGGAATTTCCCAGGCAAGTACAGAAGGTTCAAGAGAAGCTGCAAGCACCAGCAAAAATGCAGAAGATCTTCAAAAAATTGCAAATGAAATTCATGATATTGTCAAACAATTCAAAGTTTGATTTTTTCATGAGAAAAAATTCAGCAGTCAGACGAATTCTTTTTAATTCTGAAAATACAGATTTTCAGAATTAAAAAGTTATCTGTGAATATATTTATCAATGCTGATTTGAAAAATATTCTGTAAAATATCTCCTGGACATCAGAATAAACAGACCCGATGACATCCCTGCCGAACCAAGAACCATGCACATAACAACAATCTGGTATCTGCTTGCAGTCAACGGCGAAACTCCTGAAAGGATCTGTCCCGTCATCATTCCCGGAAGCGAAACCAGCCCAACGGCAAAAAGAGAATTAATTACAGGAATCAAAGACGTCTGAAAGGCAGTTTTGCCGGCACTTTGTTCATCTGCGCCCTTTTCCATTTCATAATTCATTCTTTCTACAGCAAGACTGACGCTATTCATTGCATTGGCATAAATCATTCCGGCAAGAGGAATCAGATACGCAGCCTCATACCAGGGTTCAAGTTTTAATACAAAAAAAGTAACGGTAAAAAGCGAAATACTCCCTCCGAGAAAAATCGATGCAAATCCATTGAAATAAAGTTTTTTTCTGTGATCCTCCGTTACGGAAAGGGCTATCCAGCCTGCTGCTGAAATCATTACCAGAAGAACAATCAGAACGGTGTAAATCATTCCTCCTTCAAAGATATAAACCAGAACATATCCTATCAGCATCAGCTGAATAAACATGCGAAAAACGGAATAAAGCGCTCTTCGAAAACTGATGCCCCATTTGAACTAAAAAAGGAGAACCGGCAGCACCAGAAGAAAAGCAATCCCGAGTTCAAAAATGGAAATTTCGTAGATTTTATGATTCATTGGTTGTAATGATTCAGAAAAAGCAAAAAATCTTCAGAAGAAAGGGCCTTTGAATAATAAAAACCCTGAACAACATCGCATCCTGCCTTTAAAAGCATGTCCTCCTGTTCCTGATTTTCTCCTCCCTCTGCGACAATGGAAAGGTCCAATGTTTGAGCAAGGCGGACAATTGCTTCTGTATAAACAGCATTAGAATCCTCGGCTATATCGCTGACAAAAGATCGATCAATTTTAATTCGATCCACAGGTAGTTTTTTCAGATGGTTTAAAGAAGTAAAACCGCTTCCAAAGTCATCGATTGTTATTGTAATATTCAACTCTTTCAGCTTTTTCAGCATTTCGGAAATTTGATTTGCATTTCGCATAAGAGAAGTTTCTGTAATTTCAATTTCAAGAATTTCATGAGGGAATGAAACTTTACTGATCTGATCTTTAAAAAGATTATAAAAGTTTTCTTTTTCAAGCTGAAGCACTGAAAGATTAATCGAAAAAGTCATCTTTTCAAAGTCAGGAATTACGGAAGACCATTTTTCAAATTGAGAAAGAGCTTCCATAATAACCCATTCGCCTATTTTATGAATCAGTCCTGTATCTTCCGCAATTGAAATGAATTTTGAAGGATTGACTTTCCCCATTTGAGGATGAAACCAGCGGATCAATGCTTCTGCTCCCACGACTTTCTTTTCTGAAATGCTGATCTGAGGCTGATAATAAAGCTGGAATTCGGAGTTTTCCACTGCCGATTCAAGAGCTTTTTCAATCATTTTTCTTTCTTCAATGAGATCATTCAATTCCGGAGTAAAAAACTGGTAATTTCCTCTTCCCTGATCTTTCGCATGGTACATAGCGGCATCTGCATTTCGCAAAAGCTCATCGCTGTCTGTTCCGTCCTGCGGATAAAGTGCAATACCGATACTCGGAGTAATCTTAAAGATTTCATTTTCAATTTTAAAATCATCAGATATGCTTAACAGAATTTTTTTTGCAATTTTTGCAGCCGTTTGGGGTTTGGTCATATCCCTGAGCATAATAATAAATTCATCTCCTCCCAGCCTGCTCACAGTATCGTCGTTTCTGACTGCACCTTTAAGGCGCTTCCCCACTTCAATTAACAGTCTGTCTCCCAGCGTATGTCCGAAAGTATCATTCAGATTCTTGAATCGGTCCAGATCCAGAAACAGAATTGCAAAATGATTATTCATACGGGTCGAATGTGCAATTTCCATCTTAATTCGGTCTTCCATCAATGCCCGGTTGGGAAGATCTGTAAGGTTATCATGATATGCCATATGACGGATTGCGTCTTCTCTTTTTCTGTATTCAGTTGCGTCGGAAAAGATTGCTATAAAATTGCAGATTTGTCCTTCCCGATTCCTTAAAGTGGCAATACTCAGCCACTCCGGATAGACTTCGCCGTTTTTTCTTTTATTCAGGATTTCGCCTTTCCAGTATCCTTTTTCAAGAATCTGGTTCCACATATCTGCATAAAAGTCTTCATCCATCATGCCCGAGGAAAGAACTCGCGGATTCTTCAGATGTACATCGCTAAAGGAATACCCGGTAATTGCTGAAAACGATTTATTAATGGA
>JAOUOA010000142.1 GCA_029880625.1 Spirochaetia bacterium | reverse complement strand
TATCTAATTTTCATTATTTTATTCAAATTCAAATATTTTAGGAATTTCTGAAAGGTCAAGTATGAATTGTATTGCCCCCAGTAAGAAGATTTTCGAGGCGTTTTTTAAAATTGATGAATTTCTTTGCATTAAGGGATCAGTATGCCTGCAAGGCTCCGCTGCTGCTTCCGCCGCGTACACCACTATCATCATCGATTTTTTTCGGGATTTTTATTACCTTGCCTTTGCCGGCTCCCTTGCCGTGATATTTTATTATGTATATAGACGAACCATACCAATTTGTATTTACCCGACCGTTTTGCACATTCATTTTGTGAAGCGGGTAAACAATGATTGCATTTCCTCCCATGACAACTGCAGCTCTCTGCCCTGCTTGAATTGAATGTTTTTTATCATCCTCAATTGTTTCATTTGTCCACATATTAAAATAACAGGGCCAAGTAGTTGGAATCCAAAAATTAAAAGCACCAATTATACCCAACGGTATATTGATTCTGCAGAAATAGTTTCTCCAGGGTTCATTATATTTTGTAAGAAAAAATACCTGTTTAAAAGCATTTTGCGCAAGTGGTTTTACCATGCCCATATATTCAAAAGATTTATCCTTTGAGGTAAAAGTGCGGGAAATTACAATTTCTGATTTTTCATCATAAATCCTGTATTCGGTAACATCAGCGGGAGGATTTTCAAGAAAAATTCCTATTTTTTTTTCTTGCTGCCGCGACACATGATCTGCTTTTTTTTGAATCTGTTTTTTTTCTTTTTTGTAATTTTTTACAAGCTCTTCTTCAGCATCCGGGTTATATTTGCTTTTTTCTTTAAGCAGACTTTTTTTATTTTCGTATTCGGGAATTGTTTCAACATTTGCAGAATATCGAACTGTGGCACAGGCTATAAGATTAAAAAACAATATCAATAAGATGATATATTTAACGAGTAAAGCCGGATTTTTAGACTTGAGTATTAAATTCATATGCTTCTCTCTCACAGAACTGGAAATTATAATTATTTCAGTAGTATAATTAAAAAATTGCATACATAAAGTGCAATTAAAAATTCTTAAAATTAAATTTTCTGCTTTCGCTGAGTTTACACTGACGAATGCCGTATAAATATTCAGCAATGATTTATTTAAAATCCATGCAGTTTTGTTGTACAGGAAGCACCGCCGCCGAGGGTTTTTACACAATTACTTTCATTTGATTTATCATCGATCTTCTTCGGAATTTTAATGATCTTCCCCCTGCCGGTGCCCATTCCATGGTAGTTTATAACATAAATGCTTGCTCCCGTCCATTCATCGAGAATTTGTCCGGTCTGATCATTCATCGTGTGAAGAGGATATACAATGATAGCATTTCCGTTTATTGCAACGGCAGCTCTCTTCCCTGCCTGAATGAAATATTTTTTTCTTATTTCATGACCTGGTTTTCTGTCTGTAAAACAGGGCCAGGTAGTAGGTATAAGCGAACTAAATGTCCAAAGAATTCCAAAGGGAGCATTGATTTTGCAGTAATAATTTCTCCATTTCTCATTGTATTGTCCAATATAAAATTTACCTTTTAATGTAGAAGGGGGTATATCCTCAAAACTTCCGCCCGTCACCCGGGGACCCGGCTGAATGGTTCCGAGAAATTCGAAAGAATTATCTTTAGATTTAAATGTTCGCGAAAGCACAATATCTGTTTTTGCATTATATAGCATATATTCAGTAACATCTGGCGGAGGATTTTCAAGATATACAGCTATTTTACTTTCTTCCGTTGGCCTTATATTGTCCGCAATTTTACCAATTTTCTTTTTTGCTATTTTATAATTTTTATCAATTTCTTCTTCTGCTTCTGAATTGTACTGACTTTTTTCTTTCAGCAGTCTTTTTTTATTTTCATATTCCTGAATGGTTTTTACAGTAACAGAATATCGCGGCGTAGCGCAGCTGGCTAAAGAAGTCATCATAAAAAATATAATAAATATTCCTGTGATGTTGACAATACCGGAGGAGTGGTTAATATTCATTTTATAGTCCTTGAAAAAATTATTATCAACTATATTGTAATAAAATTCAATTAAATAATAAGGAAATACTGTTCCTGAACAGTCAAAATATAAAAAATAAGTATTATTGGATTGGGTAAAAAATGCCTTTATTTATTACTTTGCACCGGCCTTTCTGAGTATAGTTTCGATTTTTTTTAAGTTGTCCAGCTCTTCTGGTTCTGGAGGATATTCTTTATTATTTATACTGTCTAAAACTCCCCCCAGAGCAGTTTTCCCTTCTTTGTTTATATCATTGATTTTTGCTCCGTATCGCAAAAGAAGTTGAACGGATTCAACACTCTGTCGAAAAAATGCCGCAAACATCAGAGCTGTATTGCCATCATTATCTTTTAAATGAATGTCCGCTCCCTTACTTTTCAGATAGGAAACAATCTTAGGTTCATGCGCTTTATACAGGAGGACCGTATAACCATGTTTTTGCTTTGCATTTATATTGGATCCCAACTCCAAATAGGTTTTGATCGTGGGAAGGCTGCAGGAAATCGAGGGTTCTGCTGCGACAAGGAGGGGCGTCATTCCTTCCGAATTACGAACATCAAGCCTTGCGCCTTTTTTAACCAGATAGCGTATCATTTCAGGATGACAGGCTCTCGACGCATTCATAATGGGATAGTTATAAAATCCGCCACCAGGATGGCCGAAATTTATATCAGCTCCTTCAGAAAGAGCTTTGTCAATATCCGCGTATGACTTTTGGTTGATCGCTTCTCTTAGTTTTTTATCCAGGCCTATCTTTTTTAGAGTTTCTTCATCGTATTTTGGCGCTTCAGTCTCCTGCTTTTTCTGAACCTGAGTTTCGGCACAGTACCCGAATAAAAATATTGCAAGGATAAATATTATTGTTTTTTGACTTTTCACGGTAAACTCCTCGGACTGCATCTAATATGCGGATTTTATGTGCAGCATATCCAGTGTCTGACTATTAATATTTGATTTCCTTTTCCCAAAAATGCACGAAAGTTACAAAATTATAAATATACTATTTGTCGGACTTTATTTTGCCATGGCCGTAATAATTTACAACATAAAATTTCAAACTCGTCATAGAAAATTTATTTGTTCCTTCAATATTTCCAGTCTGACTATTAACCCTTGTAAATGTTGTATTTTTTTGAAAAGTTATGACAGTATTGCCGCCCATGGCAACTGCGGTTTTTCTTGCTTTTTGTATCATTAAACGCTTTCTCTGATGCACATTTTTTTCGCTATTATCATATATTTCTTTAGTCATACAGGGCCAGGTTGTAGGAATTATTATATTATATAACCATATCAGACCAAAAGGCGAATTCAATTTACAGTAAATTCGTCTCCACTTTTCATTATAATCTGACCAGAAAAAATTTGCCTTTACTTTTGACAAGGTTGAAAGTTTGGGAGCCGGTGGAGAAGCCATTATTGTTGTCATAGCTCCCTGAGAATGCTCTGCAATAATTTCTCCTTCTCCAAGAACTTTAAATTTTTTATCTGCGGATCCAAATACATATTCTGCATCACCTCCGTTTTCAATTTTTGCCACAATTAAATCGGAAGGATACTGTTCAAAATAAAACCTGATATTTTTAGCTTCGTTATCTTTTACTTTTTTTATTTTTTTATAAATCTGATTTTTCGCTGTTTTTATTTCATTCTGAAGATCTTCTTCAGCACTTTCATTGTATTCTGAGCTATTATTTGCATTTATTTTATCTTCAAATTCACTCAGCCTGAAAATATCCGTCCTGACAATAGGCGAAGCACAGTTTGTAAATCCTGCAACTATTGAAAATATCAGATATACAATTAAGTTCCTATTTGCAAATCCTATCTTTTGCATAAGCACTCCCTTTGAGTTGTTAAATAAAAATATAATCTTTCGCCATATCCGAGAACATAAACTACATTCCTAATTGTGACTCTATTTCTGACTAATATGCCTGCAAGGTTCCGGTGCTGCTTCCGCTTTGTATTTCGGAATCACCAAGACTTTTATCAGGAATTTTTATAACTTTACCCCTGCCGCTTCCTTTTCCGTAATAATTTAAAATATGTATTTTCGCGCCGCTCCACTCTTTAAGCTTTTGACCCGTCTGAAGATTTACCAGATCAATCCTGTATACAAGTATGGTATTTCCTCCCATCACAACAGCAGCTCGTCTGCCTGCCTCGATGAAATATTTTTTTCTTTTAGAAGATTCTTTTGAAACCTTCATGATACAGGGCCATGTTGTCGGTATTAATAATTGATAAACCAGCAAAATTGTTAGCGGAGTGTTTATTTTACAGAAATAATTTCTCCAGGTTTCATTGTATTTTCCAAGAAAAAACCATCCTTTCCATTTATATCCATACCCATGGTTATCTTTAAAATTTAGAAGCATTCCTGTGAGCTTGGGGCCTCCTGAAACTGAACCTAAATATTCAAAGGATTTATCTGTTGAAGAATATGTTCGTGAAATGACTTCATGAGTTTTAGAATCATACACCATGGTCTCTGTTATTTCATCAGGAGGATTTTCAACAAATACCCTTATCTTTTTTGCTTTTTGATCATCTACTTTATCAACTGTATTGCTCAACTTATTCTTCTCTTTAGTATAATTTGACAAAAGTTCTTCTTCTGCTTCCGGATTGTACCAGCTTTTTTCTTTCAAAAGAGCTAACTTGGATTCGTATTCAGGAATTTTATCTATCGTTACGGAAAATCGGGGAGTGGCGCAGTTGATAAAACCTGAAAGCATGATGACCCATGCAGTAAGAGATATTGTAAATATTTTATTTTTTAATTTATCATGATAATTCATACGAATTCTTCCAATTTTATTTGGTTGAGACTGTTAAAATTAATTTATTATAAAGTCAATAAAAAAAACATTATTTTATAAATTGCAATGAAACGCGCAGAATTTCTGCGTCTTTTCTAAAGTCAATTTGAGTTAAGATTTCTGAAATATTCAGGCAATTAAGATATTTGATCTCTCAGTATGGCAAAATGATGATTTGATAATTGTGCAATTGCTTCATTTGCCGTGATTTAGCTCTTGCGAAAGAGGTATCATTATGAAAATTCTATTCTATCTATCCACTTAAAAACCCTGAAGTGTTCCAGAACAGGATTCACCTCTGTCTGGAATCTTCACGCAATTGTTTTTGTTTGTTATTGCAGCAGAATCATCATAATTTTTTTGCTGTGCTTCTATTACAGTTCTTCTGCCGTTTTCCTTTTCGCTGTAATTGAAAATATGTATGCTTGTACCTCGTCATTTTTCCAGCACCCGCCCCATCTGAAGATTTATCATATTCATAACATAAACAAAGATAGCGATTCCTCCAATGGCAGCAAAGGCTTGTTGAGCGGCTTGTATCTACAAAATTTTTATAAAAATGAATTTCAGATCCTGATTTTAATCTTTTCGGATATGACTAGATCTTCTGTTCTGGTTTATATTTCATACTTCTTTTATTGATTGGGATATAAATCAGATGTTTATAAAATACAGCAGAATAATAATCTTTACGCTCGGAACGTTTATTTTTTTGAACTATGGATGGAACAATTCCATTTATCCGATAAAAAAAACTGCAAAGAAAACTGAAAATTGCAGAAAAAAACTTATGGGAGTTTACGAGTTTGATGATTATGGAATCCGTTTAATTATCATTACGAGAAAATCAGAGCTTTATTTCAGAAATTATCCGGAGAATTATTCTGTGAACAGAGCAACCTGGCTCGGTAAATGCAAATTTAAATTAACAACCGTTTCCATACATGATGATCCCGATCTTTCGAATGAGAGGGTCGGTAATGAATGGGTGTCAGATTATTATAAAATTGACGGAAATAAGTTTTATTACAGAAACTATAATAAAGGTGAAATGACTAATTTCGGATATATCATAAAAAAAACATCTAAAATTCCTGCGAAGTTTAAATCCATGTAAAAAATTTAATTTAACCAATACAAGATTAAATTTCATTTGTACAGATTTTGAAATGATTTAAATAAATGCCTGAAAAGCGGTTTTCTTTAATGATTTTTATTTTTAAAAAACTTTTTTAGTTTTTCTAAAATATTGACAGATTCATTTATTCTGATATAATCCCTATATGCTTAAAAAATTTATCTATTTTCTTATTTTAATACTAAATGCCGGTTCTCTTTTTGCTAACGGAGGTCCTGTGGGATGGACAGATACAACTCCCGTAGGCGCCATAGCCCTGAAAGACAGTGAGAATTTTACATTAAAAAAAGAAACTCTTAAAATAAAAGTTCTTAATTTAAATGAATACAGCGTGGATGCCGTATATGAACTCCACGGAAATAAATCTGAAAAAATAAAATTCGGTGTGCCTCTTTACTGGTATGATATGGATGACGATGATGATCTGAATTCATCAGTTAACCAGGTTCCATCAAAAAAGATTCTTGCATCCGTTCAGAAAATTTCAAAGAGCATTTCTATTGTAGTAAATGGAAAAAAAGTGCGATGCAGTCCTGTTTACCGTAAAGCTGAGTTTTCATTGATTCGGGGTGCCGACAGAAAATTCGGAGATATCATTTTTATAAAAGCCTGGTGTACGGCTGATCTCAAGCTTAAATCCGGCTCCAATCAAATTTATCTTCAGTACAGGGCAAATATGGATTTCGAAGATCTTCAGTTCAGTAAAAGCGCACTGACGGTATTCAGCGAGCGAAAGCTCGAGTATCTTCTGTACCCTGCAGGATTCTGGAATCAAAATGTTTCGGAACTTTTGGTAAGCGTAGATCCTGGAATTTATGACGGCTTTGTAACTTCAGTTTCTCCTGCAAAATTCAAGAAGATTGGTCAGGAATATAAATGGCAGGGAAAAAATATTGATTTTAAGAAGTTACCGTCCATTGAGTTCA
>JAOUOA010000003.1 GCA_029880625.1 Spirochaetia bacterium | reverse complement strand
GCGAAACTTCGCATATGACCTGGATCAGTCAGTACTTTTTTCAGATTTTCAGACGGAAGGGCTATATTATATTTTTTTAATAGAGAAAAAATCGCCTTTTTTCTGGAAAAGAAGAGGCCTGTCTTTCCGGCTTTTACCAATTTTAATTCATACAGGGCAGATAGAAGAACAAGCTGAAGAGTTTTTTCCAGATGCCCGAGATCTGATTTGACCCCGTCCAGTTCTTTTTTCATAAGGGTTTCGGATTGAAAAATTCTGCGGGCAAGTTCCTGGATAATTTTATGAGTAAATTCAGGATTTCCTTTAATCAATGCGTCAAGATTCTCTCCATTCGCTACAGCAAGAATGCAGTCGGTTTGGCACATTGCGCTTGCAGATCGTTTTTGTTTACCTGCAATTGCCATTTCTCCAAAAATATCTCCGGGACCGAGTGTATTGATCTGAACTTTTTGATTGCTATTTATGTTTTTAAAAATTCCTACCGTGCCTTTCTTGATCAGATAAAAGTGCTTTCCCTCCTGCCCTTCATTAAAAATAACGTCTCCTTCTGAACAGCGTTTTTCATTCTGCATAAGCGTAAGAGGGCGGATAAAAAATTTCCGGATTCCTTCAAATCCCGGGAGACGAAGGTTATAGCTGAGACCTCTTGAAATTTTAAATAAATAATATCTGAAAAGAAAGGATTTAAATCCATCAGGAACCGAATCAAACCTTACAATGACGCCGCTTGAAGGAGAATATTCATCATGAGATTCCCATACAACCCTGCCGCTGATTTCAGGAGAACGGTAGCGGTCAAAACTGAAGACCAGAGTGAGTTCCGTATCCACAGGAAGAAAGTCGACTGTTTTTAAAAGTGTATTGTTATCGGTGATATCATAGGTAATGGCGCTGAATGTTTCTTTCTTTGTCCAAAAATCCACATCAGAAATAATGGGAATTTTAATCATGCTGGTTTTAAAATACTCGGGATTGATCATTCCGGAAGACAGCATTGAAATCAAATACGATGTGGGCAGACCTGCAACCAGGGTCCAGAATTCTTCTGCTGTCAGATTTGACAAAAGCAGTTCATAGATTAAATCTCTCAGAGGCGAAAGCGCAAAAATAATGATTCCTGTCAGTAAAAACAAAATTAAATTTTTCAAGGAAAGACTCCATGAAATGAATTTAACTTTTTCTGACTGCCTGATTCCTGAAGAACGCATAATCCATCTTTCATACTGAGGTTCTCTGTCCAAAGCCATCCAGTCGGAATAGCGAATCTGCTGCCTGGAAAGCCATCTCATTCCTGGAAGAGTTTCTGAACGCGCAAGCAAATAAACCAGAAGCCCATTCATAAAAACAATCAGGGGGGCAATGAAAAATGCGTGAAACCCTCCACTGAACAGAGCCGCATCAAAAAAACCGTGAATCAGAAGAGGAACAAAAAGAGCAAGAAGGAAATACCTCTTCTTCTGCAAGGACGGCGTACAGAGCATTGAAACGGAAAGAAAAAAACCAAGAATTCCATTGGAAAAGACATGAAGAGGAACTGCACTGATAAACCTTACCAGAATTATGGAGCTGGAAGAGGTTGAAGCATAAATGATATTTTCAACCCCTGCAAAACCCAGTCCGAACATCATTGACATGACAGTACCCTGAAGAACCGTCAGAGTTGTTTTTCTCTGCTTGAGAAAAAAATGAATCAGAAAAAAAGATCCCAGTTTTTCAGGAACTGCAGCTCCCAGAAATCCGTTAAAAATCGGATTGGAATTTTCAAAGAATTCTTTAAAATTAATTTTTACAATGACAAGGAATGCCGCAAGCAGAATTCCGTAAAAGAATGCCTCAACATGTTCGCTCCAGAGAGTATCTTTCTTAAAATAATTAAAATAAATTAAAAAGAAAAAAGGAATGGGAAGAAAGGCAAAAAGTAGTTTTAATAATAATTCCTGCAAGGTCAGCCTGCTGATTTAATAAAATAAAAAAGATTATTTTATTTTCGGATTTCTTTTCTTAATATTCCATGAAGATTTTAAAATAAAACTGGAAGTTCTGCAGGAAAAAAGAGGCTGTCCCGACTACAGAGACAGCCGTATCAAATTCAGGATTTATTGACCTTTGCGTTTTTTAAATTCAGGGCAACAATAACAAGGAGCGCTAAAATAAAAACTCCCAGAAGAAGAGGATAATGTTTTTCTGAAATATCCTTAATTGATGCTGCAATAGCAGATCCTTTTGATTTTTTCAAATGGACGCTTAAAATCTGAAGATTCACACAGTTGCTTTCATCACAGTATGGATTCATCAGAGAAACTTTTATCACGGGATCAGGATTTGAAATATTTAAGTATACGGATTCTGATTTCCAGTGATCCTGATTGGCTGGAACAACAGCAATTGCATCCTGATTACCTTCTGAAATTAAAATCTCAAAATCATTGTAACCGTTAGGAATTGTATACGAATCGCTGTTATGCTTAACCCAGTGTTTTACTTTTACTACAACTTCATATCTTTGAGATTTCACATTTTGAAAACAAAACCCTGCTGATTTATGTCCTTCATAAGTAAATACTGTATTGGCGTCTTTATACCACTTTCCTTCTGTACTGCATACATCCTTACCGTGACGGACCAGAGAGTTTTTCCCATCAGAATCATCTCCATCACCGACTGATGATGCAGATGTATCTTCATCTCCGGATTTGCCGTCTGAGGATGCGGATTTATCTTCATCTCCGGATTTGCCGTCTGAGGATGCGGATTTATCTTCATCTCCGGATTTGCCGTCTGATGATGCGGATTTGTCATCATCTCCGGATTTGCCGTCTGATGATGCGGATTTGTCATCATCTCCGGATTTGCCGTCTGAGGATGCGGATTTATCGTCATCTCCGGATTTGCCGTCTGACGGATCAGAAAAATCTTCAGGAGAAGCACTCTCTCCTGTAATTTCTATAATTTCTCCTTCATTGCCGGAAACAAGACTGGCAAGATGATCTTTCGGCACTTCAGATGGCATATTTTGTAAAATAGCTGCACCTGCGACTGCAGGTAACAAAAAAAGTCCTTTATCATCATCATCTTTTCAGGATATCAAAAGAAACGGTAAAACTGTCATTATTAAAAAAAATTGTTTCATATCTCACCTCTCTGAACTTATAAACGATATTTTTTCAACTATCATTACATTCCGATAATCATTTTGTAAATAGGATTTCTGATTCTCAATGATTCAACAGGATCTCCCTTATCAAAATCCTACAGAATTAAGTTTCATATGGGTAAAATCCAGTACGGGCATTGCTTTTTCTCCTGCGGATTTTACATCATTTGCACGGACAAAGTTACTTTTATCCAAAACAAAGAAATTCTTCATACAAACAGCTTTTATTTGATTTTCTCTATATAGAATTCATGAAAATACCTGAATCTGTAGGCTTGCTTGTCCTCAGAGTCTTGATCCGCAGAGAAAAGCATCACCTTCCTGAGTTAAGTCATATTGTTTCATTTCATGAAATTTTTCAAATTGATTGACAGGGTGCCATGCAGCTGGTATCATTTATGAAAGGATCAATTCTACAAAGGAACGGCATCAAGATGGAACAAAAAAGAAGTTTAAAAAGAAGACATTTAATTTTTTTCTTAAATGTTTATAATTCAGATACCGGAAAACTGATGGGACATCTTGTAGACATAAACAAAGAAGGCATGATGCTCGTTAGCGAAGATCAAATTCCTGTTAACCAGGATTTCAACTTAAAAATCCGAATGCCTGTAGAAAAAGACAATCCGGACTTCCTTGAATTTCAGGCACAGAGCCTGTGGTCAAAAAATGATGTAAATCCGGTTTTTTACGATACAGGCTTTCAATTTAAGGATGTTTCCGTCCACAGCTCACTGAAAGTCGCTGAAATCATAAAGGAATTCGGCTTTAATGACTGACATCAAATTCTCAGGTTAAAGTTTCAGATGCTTACAGCAAAATGCAATCCGCACTTCTGAAATGAAACAGATCATACTTGCATCATCTTCGCCCAGACGAAAAGATCTTCTTCAGATGATCGGGCTTGATTTCGAAACTCGGCCTGCTGATATTGATGAAACGCTTTTAGAAAATGAATCTGCAGAAAAAGCAGTCCTGCGTCTTGCTGTAAAAAAAGCAGATACTGCGGCAGAAAATGTATCCGGCTGTATTGTCATCGGATCTGATACCCTTGTGGAAGCGCAGCTTGACTGCAGGAATAAAACAATATTCGGAAAACCCCGCGATAAAGATGATGCTTATTCCATGCTGAAAATCCTTTCCGGTCAGAAAAATACTGTATATACGGGAATAGCTGTTCTGGATGCTGATTCAGGGAAAATAGAAACCGGATTTTCAACAACTGAAGTTTATATGAAAACACTTGATGAAAAAACAATCCGCAATTACATAGAAACCGGCGAACCCCTGGACAAAGCTGGCGCATATGCCATTCAGGGAAAGGGTGCTGTGCTGATTGAAAAAGTCAGCGGCGATTTTTTTAACGGTGTGGGAATTTCGGTCTCCCTGTTATACGATTTATTAAAAAGATTTCAGATTGATATTTTTTA
Source organism: Spirochaetia bacterium (assembly GCA_029880625.1). Classification (GTDB taxonomy): domain Bacteria; phylum Spirochaetota; class Leptospiria; order Leptospirales; family Leptonemataceae; genus JAOUOA01. Next base: position 15,959 of record JAOUOA010000003.1, on the reverse strand, counting down.
ATTTTTCAAATTAATTAATATTTGGGGTAAAAAAGCCGGCTGGATGCCGGCGTCCGTTCAACATTTTCTTTTGAAGAAAATTTATTTTTTCCTTTGTTTATGAAAATCTTCAGTCATTTGCATCATCCTGCGGCATGCCCAATCGCTGTTTGATACATCTATTTGTGGTTTTCCCTCACATTTCAAACTGAGAGAAATGTCATTTTCTGGTGATTTTTCTTCATAATAACGACACTTGTTTTTTGCAATATACTGATCAACTGAAATCACCTTGCACTCATGATCAGGATACTTTCCCGCATATAAATACCACGTTCCCATGGTATCATAATTTGTTTTTTGCGCGGAAGAGCATCCGGAAAGGAAAATCAAGAAGCCAGTCGCCAGAGCAATTGATGTTAATGTTTTCATTAAACATTATATAATTATGAACTATATAATACAAGTATTTTTTTAATATATAAGTTTTTTTGATTCAATAATAATCTCTCAAAAGCCGAGACGATTTGCGATTTTCAAAGAAAGCAAATCCGGCTTTATTGAGAAGTTTATATTTTTTCTCTGCGGGAATATTCACAAAAGATTAATTTCTTCCGTCCATTTCTGTTATTGCTTCAAGCATGATGCTTCGAATGTCTGCATTTTCGTCATTTTTATACCGTTCAAAATAGGGTCTACATTCGGGAAGCGAAATAATGGCAAGAAGGTTTGCAGCATCCCCACGCAGCGTCAGATTTTCGCTTTCCAGAAGACGGCCGATTTCCGGAACAATTTCTTTAAATGAATCCGGTTTTTCGCGGGCAAGATCTTCCACCAGAGCCGTGGTTCCCAGTCTGACACGAACTCTTTCGTCTGCAATTAAATCCGGTATCATCCGGTAATAGGATGCATCCTGCCGGAACATGGAGATGATATTTTCCAGCATTCCGTTTGACATGTAGTCGGAGACCATTTTAAAAAATTCCGCATCATCCTGCATATAGATTAGGATTGGAATTCAATGCAGCAGGTAAACTAAAATTTATATGTTCGTTATTTTCCAGTTCATCTGCTTTTTAAACCAAATACATATTATGATGACCTGAATATTTTGAACATTCTTCCTGATGATGCAGGAGCTCATTACTTTGGGAGTATTCCAGCTTTTCTGCATTATTTCAGGCCCACATATTTTCATAAACCTTAAAGTTACCCTTCTGCCGTTCAAGCTGTGTCAATTCACCGGCCAATGCTTTAATTACGCTTCCTGTTTTTAAACATATCCATCCAGAAAGAAACATCTTCAGTATCTTCCGGTTTGTCATCGCTGACGTTAATTTCAGTCTGGCTGCTCAGAAGATCCTGTACGGTTTTTGAAAATTCTTCGGAAGTATGAAAAGGGCATTTAAATTTTTTAGCAAAAAAAAGAATATCTTTATCGGACGTTATGACGGTGAGATTCCCCGGCGATGGATTTCTCTTAATAAATTCTTTAATTAAATGATCTGCGCTTAAATCAATGCTGAAATACGTTTCCATTCCGGAAACGGTTTCTTTTCGTGTTTCATCCCCGTGCTTTTTTTTTCCGTCAAAAAAAACATGCAATTCAATTTTCTTTTTCCAGGATTTTTTATACCGCATCAGAAGATCCAGAAGACCTCTTCGCGCTTCTGTCAGATCCCCTCTGTACATTTTTTCCTCGAGGTCCGGAAACTTATAAATTAAATTAAAGGCATCAACTAAAAGGATCATTTCCCCACTCTCTTTTAAAACCGAAGTCTACAGAATTGTCCGTGAACTTCATCCAGCTGATCTTAAAATTATAAAAATGGCCAGAATGTTTTTGCGCTTCCGGAAATTTTTTCAGATAGTTTTTGATTTTTTTGTCTTCCGGAGAAACCCGAAGACGCTCTGCAACACCATGCATTTGAAGTCCCCGGATTTTCTCAACCTGCCGGACATCGTCATAAATTGCGCCGGAACACTCCGGATGCAATAAAAGCGCCCGGACATGGATGGTCTTTTCTTCAGACATAAAAATCAACCCTACTTCTTCCCGGTCAAAATCATAAAACAGGGGGGCGCTATGAACCCTGGATCCCGTAAAAACAGAAAGAGTAAAGATATGTTTTTCCTGAATGTACTGAAACAATATTTCTTTATGCTCATTCATATATTTTTATTGATCCTATGGACTTCTAAAGAACTGTATCCTCATGGGTTATTTGTGGATCAAGGCATTTCATATAATTTTCATGGTCGCCTGGTTTGCAGGAATGTTTTATATCTGGCGTCTTTTTGTCTACCATGCTGAAACTTCTTCTGAAGATGTAAAAAAGACTCTTTCTGTTATGGAAAATAAACTTTATAAAATCATCATGACGCCTGCCATGCTGATCACTGTAATCCTCGGCACCTGGATGTTGATTCTGCGTTTTGATCATTTCTCAGGCGTTTACTGGATCTGGATAAAAATTACAGCAGTCGTATTTTTAATTTACCTTCATTTTCTTTCTTCTCAATATAAAACCCGGCTTCAGAAAGGTGAATGTTTTCATTCAAAAAAATTCCGAATGATGAATGAAGTTCCCACTTTAATATTGTTTATAGCAGTTATTCTGGCAATTCTCAAACCGTTTTAAGATTCGCATACAGCATAAGATTATAAATTAAAATTTTCCGGCCCGGGCTACTCAAATCTCCATCCCGTCCTATTCTCGAAATTTTTATCCAGAGCCTGTTTTTTAGTTTTTTGATCTGAATAGAACTGCCATTAAATTATGAAAGAGGCGGCCGGTCAGATAAGGAAATAGTCCGGGCACATCTCGGTGAAGATTTTTTTTAAAATCAAAAACGATCTCATTTAATTCATTTCTGGATGGATGCGTAGAACTTTCTTTTAAAAGAATCATGCCGAAAATATCAATAATTTCATCATAAGAATAATCTTTTTCTGGAAAATACTCACTGAAATGTTTTTTGTCCTGAGAATGAAGCCACTTTTCAAGTTCCAGAAGTGACATGGGATGACTGAAGCCTTCCTGAATTTTTTCTTTCATCTCATGATAGAGCGAAGATTGAAAAAAAGGATAAAGATGCAGACTTCCGCCAAGCAGCTCCAGAATTTCCGGGTTTGTTTCACCTGTAATTTCGCTTACGGAAATATCGGGCATTCTCTGAAAGGGAATCGCAATCCCGCGGCTCTGCACAGTTGGTTTTAAAAGCTCAAGATCACTGACAATAAAAATAAATCTCGAATGGTCAGGAGGTTCTTCCAGAGTTTTCAGCAATGCTGTTTCTGCTTCATTAAGGATCAGATCGGCTCTTGGAAATAGAACAAAACGCAACTCACCGTCAAAAGGCGTAAAACAGATTCTGGTCTGCAATAGCCATCGGATTGTAAAAGGAGCTGGATCTTCTTCATCTCCTATCGCTGTCTTTGCTTCAGGAAACTGGATAAAATCGGCATGCTCGCCGCGCATCACCTTTCTGCATGACGGACAGCTTCCGCATGCTGTACCGACGTCACAGAGATTCTGATGAACAAAAGCCTCGGCAGCAGACCATTTGCCCGTTCCATCCGGACCGTGAAAAATTAAAAGCGGTGGGATATTGCCGGAATGATAACGGGAAAGCATTTCCCCCGCTATCTTCTGTCCTTTCATATCAACGAGAGTTTTCATGATAAAAACAAAAACCCGGCATAAGCCGGGTTCTGTCGAACACTCTTCCTATTTTTTTTTCCAGTAAACTGGATGGTTTGGTTGAAGTATAATATATATTGCAGGAACCGTACCTTATGATTGAATAAATCAGATTTTTTATTTTTTTTTTATTAAAACACACTCTTTTATCCCGAGTTTTTAGTTTTTTTTCCAATAAAGAACTGAAAGATACAATGATTCATGAAAAGAGAAGATCAATTACCAATCTATTTTTCTTTATACACAGTACGGCAACTTTTTTGCTGTATTTATGTATTATTTAACTTGAAAATAAAATTTAACTTTAGCCATAATTCATTTTTAGCACTATTTTAGTGCACAATAAAAAGAATGATAAAATATATCAATAAAATAAATCATATAGGGATTTATTTTTTTCATCAGAGATTCATTTGACTCTTAGATTTCCTTATAGAATCATTTTATATTATATGGACCCCGAAGCACTGATTCAAAAAGGATATGCCGTTCCTGAAACATATTTTGACTTTAGCTATATCCGTGTCAGCAGCGATTTAAAAGAAGCTCCGCGAGGAACCGTTTTTATTGGAAAAGATACAGTTTACGGTTACCCTCATGTCGGCAGAATTCTTACACTGAAGCAGGGTCTGGTCCAGCACTTTTCTGAATCTTTTTCTGCAGAAGAAAAAATTGACGGTTATAACGTAAGAATCTTTCTCATGGATGAAGTTCCTGTGGCCATGACAAGGGGAGGCTACATCTGCCCTTTTACGACAGACCGCCTGAAAGATCTAATCGATACACGGATTTTCAGCAAATATCCGGATCTTGTCATTTATGGTGAAGTTGCAGGTCCTGAAAATCCGTACAATTCAGAATCTCCTCCTTTTATTAAAGAAGATATTCAGTTTTTTATTTTTGATCTTTCATATAAAAACGATCCATCCTTTTTCTCAACTGAAGATAAATACAGATTTTTAAATCAGGAAGGGCTTCCATCTGTCCGCGCCTTCGGCACTTTTTCCCCTGAAAAAATTAAGGATTTAAAAGAGATCCTTCTTGAATTGAACCAGAATGGGCATGAAGGTATTGTTTTAAAAGAAAATTCAAAGAGAAACCACAGGGCAAAATTTGTAACTGCAGTTTCCAGCATCAATGACATCAAGGTTACTTCTTTATTTTTTGAAGATCTTTCGCCGGATTATTTTTCCAACCGTATCGCTCAGATCGGACTGTTCTACAGAGAAATGGAGATTGATGTATCTGATGATATTCGGCGCATGCTGGGAAGCGCATTTTTAGACGGACAGAAACAGGCATATGAAATGTATAAAAAAAGCAAGCATGTATCCTGCACATACAGATGCAGATTTCACAACAAGAATGCGGCATACCGGATGATGGAACGTTTGAAAATCCAGCATCCACACGGCGGCGTCTTAAAAAAATCTCTAAAAGAAAGCGAAGGATGGTGGATTCTTGAATTTGAGAGGATTTTTCAGAAAACAACAGGTTTATTCGGATACTTCATCGGAGGAGGGCTTGTGTTTGATTAATTCATCCATAAATTCAGGTAGTCCCGCCGGATCAATTTTAATCAGTCCAACCCGATCCGCCCATTTACACAGACCCTCGTCGGCAGAAATGATGGCTCCGTTCAGTTCATAAGCAAGCATGACAACGTCAGCATCTTCCCTGCTGTCCAGAATCCCCTGCCTCAGGGCTTCTCTGTATTTTTCACGGAGTTTCGCAATTAAAGGTCCCATATCTTCTGTCTGGACAGACTGCCAGGCGATTCTTGTATGTTCTTCAGCAATTCGCAGCCCTCTGTCAATCCTGGATCGGACTTCATCGATAAATTCATAAAGGATATCTCCAGGGATCATAATATTATGCCTTCGAGGGGAGCGAATCAGAAGAACAGATTCAATTTCCGCTTTTAGAGAATTAACATCTTTAATTTTCTGAAGCTCTTCATAGATGCTCCGCGGCATGTAAAATTCCGCTTCCGTCTGCCTGACCCTGGATAAAAAATTCTGAATGGCTTCCTGGCTGTCTGGTCCGAACCGAGTAAAAATGTCGGGATTTGTAAAAATACTTGTATCAACGACAAATCGTTTCATGAAATCTAATTCTGCACCGGGAAATAAAGCCGTCTATACAATTTCCTGGTTTTCCAGAAAAAATCTCTTTGCCCCCAAGCTAAAATTTCTTATTTTGGTTTTATGAAGGTCGAAAAGAGCGATGAAGAATGGAAAAAATCTCTCTCTGAAGATGCTTTTCATATTACAAGAAAAAAAGGAACGGAAAGAGCATTTACCGGAAAATTCTGGGATCACAAAGAAAATGGCATCTACACCTGCATATGCTGCGGAAAGGAATTATTTGATTCTAAAACAAAGTTTGATTCAGGATCGGGCTGGCCCAGCTACTACGAACCTGTTTCGCCTGATGCCGTATCAGAAGAAAAAGATACTTCGCATTTTATGACCAGAACAGAGGTATTATGCCATGACTGCGGTGCACATCTTGGGCATGTATTTCCTGACGGCCCCGGACCCACAGGGCTTCGCTACTGCATCAATTCCGCTTCGCTTGATTTCAAGGAGAAATAAATGCTTCCATTAATCATTGAACCGGATGAACTTGAGAAAAATCTCGGAAAAGAAAATATAGCTGTTGTTGATCTTTCCAAAGCAGATGTTTACACACAGGCGCACATTCCCGGAGCGTTACATCTGGACTACCCTCAAATTCTATTAAAAAAACCGCCTGTAATGGGACTGATTCCCGATGAAGAGTCTTTCGGACGGGTTTTATCAGAACTGGGGATTAAAGAAGGCAGTCATGTAATTGCTTATGACGACGAAGGAGGAGGAAAAGCTTCCCGTCTTCTGTGGACTCTTTATGTTTATGGTCACAAAAATATTTCTCTATTAAACGGCGGTCTCCATGCATGGATGAATGAAGGTCATCCTTCCGATCAGAATCCAGTTCAAATAAAAAAGTCAGACTATATGCCCAAACAGGGAGCAGAAGGCGCCGCAGATAAAAATTACATCCTTTCAAAATTAAAGGATAAAGATTCAGTGCTTCTTGATGCACGTTCTCTGGATGAATTTACCGGCGCTAAAAAATTTGCAGAAAAAGCAGGGCATATTCCAGGAGCCGTTCATTTGGAATGGACTGCTGCTATGGACCAAACCAGAAATCTCAGGCTGAAAAGCAGAGAAGAACTGGCCAGCATGCTTTCAGAAAGAGGGATTGTTCCTGAAAAAGAAATCATTGTTTACTGCCAGACCCACCATAGATCGGCCCATACCTTCATTATGTTAAAATCACTGGGTTACGAAAATGTACGTGGCTATGCAGGATCCTGGTCTGATTGGGGAAATTCACCCGACACTCCTGTTGAATAATTTTTCTTGATCATTCTTTTCAGATATTTTAAACCAGTGAAATGCTCACTTTAGAAGATTTTTTGTTTAAAATGTCCTATAGAATTCTTAACCGGAATTTTTTTTTCTGCAGAAACAACCGAAAGGGATATTGGCTTAAATATTTATCTCCGCTGATTTTAATATTTATTTTTTCTGTTTTGACTTTTCACTGCCGCAAAGAAGCGGTTCTTGAAAGTCATGCCGTTCCTTCCCACAACCAGTTTCAGTTTTACAGGCCTGACTTAAAAACAGATGCTGAAATTAAAAAATATCTCAAATCCAATCTTATATTTCGATTCGGTCTGCAGTCCGATCCGCTTTTAAATTATATGAAAAAACTTGACGGCAAAGAAATTTATTCGTTTTATTCGCCGACAGAATCTGATAAAAAAACAATTCAGTTCAGTATTGATCTTTTACCTCCCCTGATCAAACAGAATCTGCAGGAAAGAGTCATCGGCATTTATTTTATCAATCATTTTATTTCAACGGGTTATACAGACTGGGTCATCGGTCATGACGGAAAAATTTATTCGGTGATTTTAATCAACCCGGATGTTTTTAAAATGAATGTGAGCGAAATTCTTCAAAAAAGAGAGAAAACCTGCTTTCAAAGCAATTCTTCGTCTGTAAAAATTAAAATTCATGCAGGAAAACAGAGCGCATTTGACTACATTCTTCTGCATGAGGCAGTACATTCAGCTGACTATTCCCATAGAATCAGCGATATTGATGAAGAGAGCTATAATCAAATAAAACCTTTTATAAAAAGAAAGTTCAAGCCTGTGGATACAATCTGGAATTCAAGCAATACGCCCTATAAACATTTTGATTTTCAAAACAGAGAGAACATATCTTTTTACGGTTTTCGCAAAGGTCCCCATCTGACACTGGATCAGGCGCCGGACCTGTATGCAGATCTTCAAAAAAGTCCATTTGCATCGCTATACGGTTCCCAGTATAAGGTGGAAGACCTGGCAGAACTTGTGACCATGTACCATCTTTCAATCATACAGGGAAATGAATATGCAATTGAAATTTCTTCACCGAAAATCCGTATGAAAATACATCCTCTCCAGTCTCAGAAAGTAAAAAAAAGGATCTCCGGCATCCGTTTTTTTTATTCCGTTTTTCCGGAAAAGTAGTGATCAAATGAAAGATTTATATTAAATTATTTCCATGGAAAATAACGGCGTCATTTCAATCCAATGCACTTACTGCGAAAAAGAAAATAAAGTCAATCTTCAGCGCATACGCGACATGGTTCTCTGCAACTTCTGCGGAGATGTTCTTTTTGAACTTGATTACAACCTCAAGGATATTCGTCTGACAAAGCGGTTTGGCGAGCTTTACAGAATCTTAATCCCGCAGCTTGGCGAAATCAGAAAAATGATCGTTCAATTCGATAAAGAAATAAAACTGCAGTACTGCAGAGATTCCGATCAATTCGGCGCTGTTGACAGGGAATCCATCGTGCCGGGGAAAAATTTATCCGGCACCCTTCTTATTCTAAAAAATCTGATCAATGAAAACCAGGTTTCCGATCCGGAAACTGGAAAAAGCATGAATGATTTATTTATCCATTTAAATCAATACATTGAATCCGTTCAGGAATTCTGCGGGCTTTTTGACGGAAAAAAAAGCGCATCGGAACTGAAGAATGCTTTTTTACAGATTCGGTCCCTTGAAAAGGAAGTGAATGCATTTGTCAGAATGATGAGCTCCTATCTAGGCGAAACAGCAATCCAGTTATAATTTTACAGATCCTCTTTTACATCCCTGACTCTGTGGAAACGGACTGTATTGGTTTCTTTTCCGCTGCCCAGAGGAATGGCCGCTGTAACAATGACAAAATCTCCCGGTACGGCCCATCCGTTTTCCACAAGATATTTATCGCCTGCTTTCATCTGCCGGTCCATATCTGAATTGGCCGGAATTTCAATGGGAACAACTCCTCGAAGAACATTCAGCCTGCGAAGAGTCGTTTCTCTGGTCCCCAGAGCAAGAATCGGAAGGTTGGGACGCCATTTGGAAAGAAGAAGCGCTGTTGTTTTGGAGCCTGAAAGAGTATAAATTGCTTTTGCATTGATCCGTTCCGAAGCGCTGATGGCCGCTCCTGCAGCCCCTGCAGAAAACGAAACAATATCGGAGTCAAATTTTACTCTTGAATGGAGAATTGTATTTTCAATTTCTTTAGCAATCAGACGCATGGATTCCACAGCAAGTATGGGGTGATTTCCTGAAGCGGTTTCCTCGGAAAGCATGATGGCGTCTGCGCCGTCAATCACAGCATTTGCAACATCGGATACCTCAGCTCGTGTCGGTCGACTTGAAGCAACCATGGAACCCAGCATCTGTGTCGCCACAACAGCCCATTTCCCTCGCTCAGCAGCTTTAGCAAGAATCTGCTTCTGCAAAATGGGAACTCTTTCAAAAGCAATTTCGACGCCCAGATCGCCGCGTGCAATCATCACTCCGTCCGATGACTCCAGAACAGAAACCAGATTATCGATGGCTTCAATCCGCTCCAGTTTAGCCATGACGGGAATCTTTTTATTTCCCAGATATTTTCTTGCCTGTTCCAGATCTTCAGCCGTTCTTACAAAAGAAATGGCAACAATATCAATGTCTGCGCCAGCGATGTATTCCAGATCCTTCTTATCTTTTTCAGTCAGAGTTTTAACGGTTAATTTTGCATTGGGCAGATTGATCCCTTTGTTGGAATACAGTGTTCCGCCGTTTACCACCTTGCATTTTACATCTGCTCCGTCTACGGATTCTACTTTAAGTTCAAGTGTTCCGTCAGCAAGAAGGATTTTATTTCCTTTTTTAACATCCTTCGTAAGAAATGAATACGGAGTATAAACTTTTTCTGATGAACCAAAAATTTTTTCAGTTGTAATCGTAAAATCCGATCCTTCGCGCAGAACCACGCCTTCCTTGGGCAGAGCTCCGATCCGCAGCTTGGGTCCCTGAATATCTCCCAGAATGGGGATGTGAACATTTTCCAGTCTGCAGGCTTCGCGGGCTGCATCTACTAGAGGCTGGGCTTTGGAACCGTCTCCATGTGAAAAGTTTATGCGAAAACAGTCTGCTCCCGCCTGAATCAAAGCCCGGATCTGCTCCACGCTTTTTGAAGAGGGACCCAGCGTTGTTATGATTTTTGTTTTTTCAAATTTTTTGTTATAGTTTTTATTTGTCATAGGGTAATGGCAGTGAATAGGGAGCGAAACGTTCTCTGTCCTTACTCTGAAGCTCAAGATTTTTCATGAGCATCGACGGCGAAATAGTTGAAACGGGAACCACTCCCGATTCTGCGCCGCAGTATGCATTATCAAGCTCCGGCGTATCGCCCATACAGATAACCGAATCCAGCGCAGATAGAGGCGTGCCCACGAAATCAACTCCGCGTACAGGTTCTTCTCTTCCGTCAGGAAAAACGCGAACTGCATGCATGATTTCGCCTTTAAACGCCTGAAAATCGTAATTGCTGGTTCCGGTTTCTCCCCCCATCGTTTCCTTTATATATATTCCGTAAGGTTTTTTCTGGTTTATTATCTCTTTTATGAAAAGCTCTTTCATTTCTTCCCGGCTGACCGGATTGATGTTTTCCACACAGAGATTGCCCATACGGGATATGGGCCTTTCCAGCTGCTGGTTCCGGGCATGGCCGTTTAATTCTTTCTGACCAGGTATGGAAGAAGAGGTTGTCAGAAAATTCTTCAAAATCCCTTTTTCCACAAGGACGGCTTTTTTTGCCGCACTGCCTTCATCATCATAGAGATAATGCCCAATCATTTGACGGCCCCTGTAGTTGTCAATCCCAGGATCATCTAAAATGTTAATGAAATCCGGCGCAATTTTCTTTCCTTTCAGGTCCATAAATGTTGCACCTTCATCCGGAGACAGAAGCCGGGAGCCTTCAAGCCTGTGACCGATGACTTCATGAAAAAAAAGACCTGCAGCAACAGAATCCATCATGACAGGCCCCGAGTAGGAATTCAATCTGGGCGCTTTTTCAAGTTGAAATAATAACTCAATTTTTTGATTTAAAATCTTTAAGAATTCATCTTCATCCGGCAGATGGTCCAGGCTCCCCTCAATCGCAGAGAATTCTGATGAAATTCCTTCTCCTTTTTCATTCAGGAGCCAGAGAGAAAAGCGCAGTTCAAAAATTTGTTTTTGCTGAAGAATTTCATGTCCCTCGGACGACATAAAAATGCTCTGTCTGTGCTGAGATATAAATTCAGCCCAGGAACTTTTAATTGCAGGGTATTTTTTAATGATTTTTCCTGCTTTTCGGATTAATGATTTCCAGTAATCCGTATCAATTTCAGTAAAGGTTTGGGGATTCCACCTTTTAGAAGGTTTCTGCTTAAGTCTGGAAGTCAGTTTTTTATTTGTATCCAGATAATGAAGTTCCCTCGTTTTTTTATCATAATATTCTTCAGCAGCGGCTCTGTAGCGTGCATCTGTTAGTTTCCATAAACTATAGCGGTAAGCATCTTCAACCAGCTCTGCAGGCATATATGTATATTCTATGATATCTTCCAGGCCTTCATTTCCATCCAGTCCGCCGTTTACAATATTATCATATTTATAGGAACCTACCCTGGGATCACAGAAAACCATATTTTCAGAGGTAATGCTGTGATCATTTACAGATCCCAATCTTCCGCCGATTTTTTCATAGCGGTGATTTCTGAATAAATAGCTGAGAAAATAAATGCGAGGATTTGCTTTTTTTGAAAAATACTGAAAAGAACGGTCCAACTCCATTTTCAGAAACTTCCGGATCCTGGAAAGTTCCTGGGTCGTATAAATTCCTTTATAGGGGTCGTAAAGTGAATTTCCCATCGGCAAGTACCAGTCTTTTCAAAGCCTCTGACAGGTCTTTATTATTTTGACATCAGAAGAACCCTGAAACGTCTAAAATATAATCCGTCTCCATAGAAAAATTGGCCTGTAATGCATTTTTAACTTGACAAATGTGTACTGTTCGGGGGGGCTTGGATAGATTTAAAAAATAGGAATATTATGCCCGATATCAATAAACCATTAATTGTTCAATCAGATAAAACCATGCTCCTCGAAGTGGATAATGAATTTTTCGAAGAGTGCCGGATGGTTCTCAGCCGTTTTGCCGAACTGGAAAAAAGTCCGGAATATCTTCATACTTATCGAATCACCCCCCTTTCATTATGGAATGCTGCTTCCAGCAAAATGACTTCTGATGAAATTATAAACTTTCTGAATGATTATTCAAAATATCCGGTTCCAAAGAACGTTGCTGCAGAAATCAAAGAACAGATATCTCGTTATGGAAAAGTAAAGCTTGTCCGCGATGATGACGGAACTCTTTATATTGAATCTGAAGAACAGAGCTTTCTTAATGAAATAGCCAATCACAGAACAGTTCAGCCTTTCATTGAAGGAAAGATCGATGACAAAATTGTTGTCATGAAGAATTACCGCGGTCATATCAAACAGGCTCTGATTCGAATCGGATTTCCCGTGGAAGATCTGGCAGGATATGATGAAGGAGCAAAATATGCCTTTAATCTCCGATCCCAGACTCAATCAGGCAGAGAATTCATTTTACGAGATTATCAGAAAAAATCTGTTGAAGTATTCCATTCCAACGGAACCAACGAAGGCGGATCCGGCGTAATCGTTCTTCCCTGCGGAGCGGGAAAAACCATTGTCGGCGTAGGCGTCATGCAGCTCATTGGAGCTCAGACTCTAATCCTTGTCACCAATACGCTTTCCATCCGCCAGTGGACCAATGAAATTCTTGATAAGACCGATATTTCCCCCGAAGATATAGGTGAATACAGCGGCGTTACAAAAGAAATTAAACCCATTACAATTGCAACATACAACATCATCACACACCGCAAGAAAAAAGGCGGTGAGTTCACGCATTTCAATATTTTCAGCGCCAATAACTGGGGCCTGGTCATATATGATGAGGTGCACCTTCTTCCGGCTCCTGTTTTTCGTATGACGTCTGAGCTTCAGGCAAAAAGGCGCCTGGGACTTACTGCAACCCTGGTTCGTGAAGACGGACTGGAAGAAGATGTATTTTCTCTCATCGGTCCTAAAAAATACGACGTTCCCTGGAAAGATCTGGAAAAGAAATCCTGGATTGCAAATGCAAAATGTGTGGAAATCCGTTGCGAAATGGATGAAGAACTACGCACAAAATACAGCGTATCTGACGACAGAGAAAAATACAGACTTGCTTCTGAAAATCCTGAAAAACTGCGCGTAATTCAGCGGATCATGGAAGAACACGGCAAACAGAACATTCTGGTTATCGGCCAGTACATTGCCCAGCTTGAAAAAATTTCAGAATACTTCAAGATCCCTTTGATTACAGGAAAAACTCCTCTTCAGGAAAGAGAACGCCTTTATTCAGGCTTCCGCAATGGAGAAATTCCTTGCCTTGCTGTTTCGCGAGTTGCCAACTTTTCCATTGACCTTCCCGATGCATCCGTTGCCATCCAGGTTTCGGGCACATTTGGCTCCCGGCAGGAAGAAGCCCAGCGGCTGGGCCGTGTTCTTCGGCCTAAGGAAGGCGAAAATATTGCATTCTTTTACTCCCTTGTTAGCCGTGATACAACAGAAGAACGATTCGGTCAGAACAGGCAGTTGTTTCTTACAGAACAGGGATACGAATATCAAATCTATACATATGACCAGTTTGAAAAAATGGATGGATCAGCTAAAGAAACGATTCTGCAGGGATAATGCTATACATCTTGTGAATCCGCAAGATCCAGTTCATCATTATATCCGAACATTTTCGGATCTTTTAAACGGTCAATATACAGGATTCCGTCCAGATGGTCACATTCATGCTGGTACACAACAGCATCAAATCCAGTCACAATTTCTTTATGATGTTCTTCTTTTTCATCGAACCATTGAATCTGAATATTCCGGATTCGTTCCACATAACCCCTCATATCCGGTACAGAAAGGCACCCTTCCCAGAATCCTTCGTAATCGCCGTTTAAGATTTTAATTTCAGGATTGATCATAACCCTAAATTCCATTTTCCTTTCTTTGAGCTCTGGATATCTGTCAGAACGGTCGAATCCAGCAACAACGATCCTTTTCAGGACGCCAATTTGAGGTGCGGCAAGCCCTACTCCGTTTGCAGCATCCATTGTATCAAACATATCACGGATCAGTTTTTTAATTTCCTGTGACCGGATTTCTTCAGGTGGTACTTGTTGTGAGACTTCCCTGAGAAGAGGATGCCCTGCTCTTAATATTTTTCGAATCGCCATGATATTTTTCCGAATTCTAAGTTGGGAATATGGAGACGAGGGGGATCGAACCCCTGACCTCTTGAATGCCATTCAAGCGCTCTCCCATCTGAGCTACGCCCCCGAATTTATATATGAGACATAAAATTGTAAAATATACTCATGAAGAAAAAAATAGAGTTCTTGCTGAGATTGAATACAGAATTTTCCTCACAGCATCTGTCAAATACTTTATAAATAGTACCGACAAGACTATAAGAAACCATTGAAAATAATACCAGGGATAATGCAAAAGGTTTAAAATGTGTATTTTCTTTTTGACTTATTTTTGAATTTATTTTAAAAAGGGAAATCTATACAGAATATCAATATTTGTAAGGTTCTATTCTGAGTTTCCATTGAAACCAGGACGGTAAAAGGGTTGTGTCTTGACTTTAATTGGATTTATCATAATTATCGGTCTTTTATTTTTTATTTTTACGGGTGCATATTTTCTTTTTCCTTCCATCATGGCCCCAAAAAATCTTACAGCTATAGAAAAACTGATTGAAAATAACCGCTTCAGAGAGGCACAGACAAAACTCATTTCATTTCTGGAAAAAGATGAAAGAAACCTTGCTGCTCACTATCTTCTTGCCTCATGCTACCATAAAACATCACAACTTTCCGAAGCTGTTGTTGAATACAGACAGGCATTAAAATACCATACCCCGGGCTCAGAAGTCGGCGAAAATCTAATCCGAAAAAAACTGGCCAGATGTTTTCGAGAAATGGGAAATCTGAATGAATCAAAAAATGAATTTTTAATTTTAACAACAAAAGAACCTGATAATTACGAGAATTACTTTGAAGTGGGAAAGCTGTTTCATGAATCAGGATTTTACGATCGGGCTGTAAATTTTTTTACAAAAGCAGTAACTGCAAATGCAAAACATGCAGAATCCTGGGCTCTGATGGGACAGTCTCAATTCCAGATTAAAAACTACAATGAAGCAAAAAACAGTCTCTTAAGAACCCTCAAAATTCAGCCGGATCAGAAAATTCCGCGTTATTACCTGGGACTATCGCTCAGATTTACAGGCGATCTTGAATGGGCTCAGAAAGAGCTTGAGCTCGCTTCAAAAGAAAATTCCATTAAAGACAAGGCAATTCTTGCGCTCGGTATGACATACTGCGATACAGGAAATTTTCAAAAAGCGATCAGTGAATTCAACAGAGGCCTCCAATATGTTTCTTCCGGAAGCAATACTGCCCTTGAAATGCACTATCTTCTGGCCATGGCTGCTGAAAAAATTAAATCCATTGATCTTGCCATACAAAACTGGGAAACAATATTTAAAATCAAACCGGATTACCGGGATGTTCAGCAGAAACTGAGCCAGTATTCAGATCTTCGAACTCATGATTCCATAAAAGATTTTGTTATTGCGAATACAGACCAATTTAGTGAAATTTGTACTAAAATTATTGAAAATATGGGTTTGAGTGTTTTAAATTCAAAATTAATCAGCGACAACATTTTTAGATCTCTTGCTATGGAAGGCGCCGGAAAAGGGATGAAAAAGCAGCAGGTTCTA